>JAZDLZ010000852.1:0-4637 GCA_043801535.1 Pseudomonadota bacterium | reverse complement strand
TCCATGTGCGGCATCTTCGGCATCTATGGCCACCCAGAGGCGGCCAACATCGCATACTTGGGTCTGCACGCGCTGCAGCACCGAGGTCAGGAATCAGCCGGTATTGTCTCGGCTGATTCGTCACAGCTCCACTCGCACCGGGCGATGGGCCTGGTTGTCGACGTATTCGATCCAGAGGCAATCGCTCGTTTGCCAGGCCGGGCGGCGATCGGTCACGTTCGCTACTCGACTGCCGGCACTTCGGACGTCCGGAGCGCGCAGCCGCTTGCGGTCGAGTACGTCCACGGTGTTATGGCGGTCGCCCACAACGGCAATCTGGTGAACGCGACCGCAATGCACGATCGGCTGCAAGCGTCGGGCTCGATTTTTCAGACCTCGGGCGATACCGAGTGCATCATTCATCTCCTGGCGCACACGCGCGAGCAGGACCTCGTCGAGAGATTGGCGTCCGCGTTGAGGCAGGTGCAGGGTGCCTATTCGTTGCTGTTCTTGACGGACAAGCATTTGATCGCTGCCCGTGATCCCCATGGCTTCCGACCTCTCTGTCTGGGGAGGCTCAAGGATGCCTTCGTGTTCGCTTCCGAAACCTGTGCCTTCGATCTCGTCGAGGCGGAGTTCATGCGGGAGCTCGAGCCAGGGGAGATCGTGGTCGTGGACCACGGTGGCCTGCGCTCGTACCATCCGTTTGGCCGTACCACCGTGGACCGAGGTCACTTCTGCATTTTCGAGCACGTCTATTTTGCCAGGCCCGATAGTTGGATCGACAACCGGTCGGTGCACGGCGTCCGCGATCGTCTCGGCCGCATTCTGGCACGCGAGCACGCGGTTTCCGCCGACGTGGTGGTCCCGGTGCCAGACAGTGGAATCGCTGCCGCCATCGGCTACGCGCGCCAGAGTGGCATTCCCTATGACATGGGACTGATAAGATCCCACTACGTGGGCCGTACCTTTATCGAGCCCCAGCAATCCATTCGTCATTTTGGGGTAAAGCTGAAGCTCAACGCGGTACGAGAGGTGATAGAGGGAAAGCGGGTCGTAGTAGTCGACGACTCGATTGTCCGAGGTACCACCTCGCGCAAGATCGTCAAGATGATCAGGGCAGCGGGAGCTCGCGAAATCCACCTCAGGATCAGCTCGCCGTCGACGACTCACCCCTGTTTCTACGGTATCGACACCCCGACCCGCTCCGAGCTCATTGCGTCCTCTCACAACGTCGAGGAGATTACCCGCTACATCACTTGCGACTCCCTCGGATACCTCAGCACCGAGGGACTGCTCGAGGGAGTTGCTGCGCCCCGCGATGGCTCCGGCTATTGCACGGCCTGTTTCACCGGAACGTACCCGGTGCCTTTCGAGGGGGAGCATTCTATCGGAGGGGCCCGGCCTCATGGCCAGCACGTCGATCATTCGATTCAGCTGTCTCCCCAATCGTCCTCGGAGATTACCCAGGCGCGCAGCAGGGATGCGGGGTAGGATCCCAGGATAGGATCGAGAAGAAAATGGTGAACCGACATGAACGTTAGCGATCGTGACATCAAGAGCGTGAGAGTGTTCCTGGCCAGTCTCGGAGAGAAGCTCGCCGAGCTCGGGAGGCATCTTTGACATCGCCGGCCGCAAGCAGAGAATTGCCGAGCTCGACGAGCAGGCCGCTGCTCCGGGCTTTTGGGAGAAGCGTGAAGCTGCTCAGACGCTCCTGCGCGAACAGAAGGGCGTGAGATCGATCGTCGAGTCGTTCGAGAAGCAGGCCAGCGCACTGGAAGATGCTCAGGTACTGTCCGAGCTTGCTGTCGAGGCGAACGACCAGCAGGCTGCCAGCGAGGCAGAGCATCAGGGGCTCGCCATCGAGACAGCGCTGGCGGAGATCGAGTTTCGTCGCATGCTTTCCGGCGAGCAGGACCGGATGGGAGCGATCGTGTCGATCAATGCCGGTGCCGGTGGTGTCGACGCCCAGGACTGGTCACAGATGCTCTTGCGCATGCTCACGCGATTCTGCGAGCGCAAGGGTTTCGTGGTCGATCTTCTCGACGAACAACCGGGCGAGGAGGCGGGGCTCAAGAGTGCGACGTTCGCGGTCAACGGGGAGTATGCCTACGGACTGCTCAAGGCCGAGATGGGAGTCCACCGCTTGGTGAGGATTTCTCCTTTCGATGCCAACGCCCGCCGGCAGACTTCGTTCGCGGCGGTCTCGGTTTCGCCGGACGTCGACGAAGATGTCGACGTCGAGATTCGCGACGAAGACCTCCGGATCGACGTGTTCCGGTCCGGCGGCGCCGGCGGCCAGCACGTCAACAAGACCGAATCGGCGGTGAGGATCACCCACTATCCGTCAGGCATCGTCGTGCAGTGTCAGAGCGAGCGTTCTCAGCACATGAACAAGTCCCAGGCAATGCGCGTGCTGAGATCTCGCCTCTACGAGCTGCGAATCCGCGAGCAGGAGGAGAAAGCCGCGGTCTTTGCCAAGGAAAAGAAGTCGATCGAATGGGGCAGTCAGATTCGTTCCTACGTCTTGGCTCCATACCGGCAGGTCGTCGACCACCGCACCGAGCTCAAGGTGGGAAACGTCGACGCTGTTCTCGACGGTGACATCGAGCAGTTCGTCAAAGAGTTCCTGCTGCGACGGGCAGCCAAGGGATGAAACCGAGTCTTGAAGGCGACGAATCCAGTCTACGGTCTCTTCCTTGCTTCTAGGCTTCTAGGCTTCTAGGCTTCTAGCACCTCGACAGGCGAGCGGGGAACCATGAGCGAGCGGGGAGCATATCGATGGCTGAGCGCTGGCGACTTGAACGCCTTCTTCGGGCTGGCGCTGGACAACATGACCAACCTGGTCATCCTCAATGGAATCCTTTGCGGGGTATTCGGGTTCCCCGGTGAATTCGTGTTTCGCCACATGATTCCAGGCACTGCCTTGGGGGTGTTGGTTGGCGACCTCGCCTATACGTGGATGGCATTCAGGATTGCCCGTCGTACCGGTCGATCCAGTGTTACCGCAATGCCGCTGGGCCTGGATACTCCGTCGACGATCGGGGTTGCTTTCTCAATCCTCGGACCAGTCTATCTGGCGTCCAAGGATCCAATGGTTACCTGGCAGGTTGGCATGGCCACCATGATTTTCATGGGATTGGTGAAGCTGCTGCTCTCTTTTGCCGGCGAATGGGTTCGCAAGTCCGTCCCACAGGCGGGGCTTCTTGGATCGATCGCCGGAGTCGGGGTGGCGCTGCTTGGTTTCCTTCCGCTGGTCACCCTGTTCAAGCTGCCGATCGTGGGCATGGTCGCCTTCGGAATCGTCCTCTATTCTCTCGTCGCCAAGCTGCGACTCCCTGGCAATCTTCCCGGAGCAGCGGTAGCGGTACTGGTCGGAGCCTTCCTGTATTACCTGTTGGGCGCCACTTCGCTACTCGGTGCTCCATTTCACGTCCCAGTGCCGAGCTGGCGCTTCACTCCACCGATACCTACCCTGGGATTCGTCGATGGACTGCCACGCGCGCTCGACTTCCTGCCAGTCGCCATTCCCTTCGGATTGCTCACGATCGTCGGAGGGATCAACGTGACCGAGAGCGCCCGCGTTGCCGGGGACGATTATCCCACTCGCGACATCTTGCTCGTCGAAGCGATTGCCACTTTGGTTGCAGGTCTCACCGGAGGGGTTGTCCAATCCACTCCCTATATTGGACATCCCGCCTACAAGGCAATGGGCGCCAGAGCAGGTTATACCTTGGCGTGCGGATTGTTCATCGGGCTCGGCGGAGCGCTCGGCTATGTGTCCTTCATCGTCGATGCCTTGCCGGAAGCAGCGGTGGTTCCAATCCTGATATTCGTTGGCTTGGGAATTGTCTCCCAGACGTTCGAGGTGTGTCCGAAAAGCCACTATCCGGCTATCGCGCTGGCACTACTGCCTGCCATTGCCAATCTGGTGCTTATCAAATCGGGGCAAATCCTGGGCAATCTCCGACTCGATGCTTCGGCATTGACTGGCGAAACCAAGCTGGATCACGCGATTACCATTGCTCTGGGAAATGGTTTCATCCTGACCGCTATGCTTTTCGGAGCCATCGGTGCCCACCTGGTCGACCGGAAGCTGCTGCGTACTTCGGTCTTTCTGGTAATCAGTGCGGTATTCAGCCTCTTCGGAGTGATTCATTCGGTCTTGCCAGAGGGCGGGCTGTACTTGCCGTGGAAAATCGGGAGCGACCTGCCGTGGCGGATTGCCATCGGCTACCTGGCGTTTGCCGTGCTGATCCTGCTGCTGCGGTGTTGCGGCGGGACCAAGGATGATGCTAGCATTGTGGCAAATACCGACTAGAAGCAATGCCAGTCACTCAAGCAGCCTCGGTGGTCGGGGGCGGGCAGCTTTTCGGCGATCAGTGTTTTGCCCGCTCGCTCAAACAGTCCTTGGCTCCGCGGTTCGACACGCACGGAGTTCCATGGACGTGATCGTCCGTTCGAATCGTGAGTGCCTTTCCGTCGGCCTGCGGAACTCGCTCGCGTTCAAAAACCCTGCTCGCCGCGCAGCCCGCCCCCTCAATCCGGGCTGGCGAAAATCTTATGGATTCCGCTCTCCTGGCTCCTAAAGTGACTGGCATTGTAGCAAAGCTGGCTAGCGCGTGGAGTCGAAGTACTGGAAGATGTCGGCGTGTTGC
>JAZDLZ010000823.1:0-2401 GCA_043801535.1 Pseudomonadota bacterium | reverse complement strand
AGGCTTTGGTTGTTCGGGAAACATCGGCGAGAAGCTCGCGGTGTTCGAGCCAAGCCACGGCAGTGCTCCCAAGTACACCGGTCTCTATAAGGTAAACCCGATTGCAACCATCCTGGCGGCCAAGATGATGCTGGATTGGCTCGGCGAGAAAGACAAGGCAGCCCGCCTCGAGAAGGCCACGGCAGCAGTCATCGCCGAGGGGAAGGTGCGCACCTACGACATGGGCGGGAGCGCCACGACCCTGGAGATGGGCGAAGCAATCGCGCGGAAAGTGTAGTTCCACAAGCTCGGAGATAGCAGTGCGCGACATCATTATTCACGAAGTCGGTCCGCGTGATGGCTTGCAGGTCGAGAAGCAGGTGGTTCCGACCGAAAAGAAGTTGGGATGGATTCGGTCGTTGATCGCCGCAGGGGTGGACATCGTCCAGGTCGGCTCTTTCGTGCACCCCGAGAAGGTGCCGCAAATGGCCGATACCGACGAGCTGTTCCGTGCTCTCGGAGCCGAACAGCGGCCAAAGACCATCCTTTCCGGTCTCGTGCTCAACGAGAAAGGGCTCGAGCGCGGTCTCAGGTGCGGCGTCGATATGTTCTGCCTCGGGGTGTCGGCCTCCGAGACCCATAGCAGGAAGAACACCGGCATGGACTGCGACGAGGCGCAGCGCCGAATCATTGCCACTGCCAAGGCGGCGCTCGCGGCTGGGAAAAAGGTGCAGGTCTCGGTGCAGAGCGCCTTTGGCTGCGGTTTCGAGGGACGCATTGCCGAGGAACGGGTATTGCGAATCGTGCGTGCGTACTTCGATGCCGGGCTGAAAGCAATCAGCTTGGCCGATACGGCAGGGCACGCCTACCCCGAGCAGGTGCGCCGGCTATTCGGTGCGATTCTCGCGCTCGACTCCAACGTCCAGTGCGCGTGTCACTTCCACGATACCTACGGGCTCGGCATGGCCAATGTCTACGCCGCGCTCGAGCTGGGAGTGACGAGCTACGAAACCTCCTTCGCTGGACTCGGCGGCTGCCCGTTTACCAAGGTCGTTGCTGGCAACGTGGCGACCGAGGATTTCGTCCATGGTCTTCGCCGACAAGGCCGTCGTCCCGACATCGATCTCGATGGGCTGATAGGGGTTGCTCGCGACGTTGCAGCTCATTTCCAGCGGGAGATGCCGGGCCGAGTCCACAAGGTGTCGCCATTGACGTATTGAACCAACTGACCAATCATCTGCGCCGGCACCTACGCCGGCACCTACACTGGCACTGGCACCGGCACTGGCACCGGCACCGATAACGAGGACGATAACAATGCGTATTCTCGAAGGAATCAAGGTGCTAGACCTCACCAACGTGTTGTCTGGCCCTTTTGCGTCGCTGCACTTGGCGCTGCTTGGCGCCGAGGTGATCAAGATCGAGAACCCCAAGGATGGCGACCTGGCACGCAAGCTCGGTATCGTGCCCGAGTACAACAAACGCCTGATGGGCACGAGCTTCTTGGCCCAGAATCGCAACAAGAAATCGGTCACCCTCAATACCAAGAGCCCAGAAGGAAAGGAGATTTTCAAGAAGCTGGTTACCGATGCGGACGTCGTTATCGAGAACTTTCGCCCCGGCGTCATGGATCGGCTCGGGCTTGGCTACAAGGTCTTGAAAGAGCTCAACCCTAGACTCGTCTACTGCGCGATTTCGGGATTCGGCCAAAGCGGCCCAGATGCCGACAAGCCGGCCTACGACCAGATAATCCAGGGATTGTCCGGCGAGATGGCGGTGAACGGCGACGAGCGCCTCAACCCGCTCCGGGCCGGCTTTCCGGTCTGTGACACGGTCGGTGGCATGAACGCTGCCTTTGCTGTGATGGCGGCCCTGTATCATCGGCAGCGCACTGGCGAAGGTCAGTTCATCGACGTGGCGCTGCTGGACTCGATCATGCCGCTCATGGGCTGGGTGGCGGCGAACCTGCTCATTGGCGGGCAGGAACCGGTCGTCATGGGCAACGACAACTTTACTGCTGCACCGAGCGGCACTTTTCGCACCCTCGACGGCCACATCAACATTGCGGCCAACAAGCAGGAACAGTGGGAGGCAGTGTGCGATGTCCTGGACCTGCCCGAGCTCAAGACCGATCAGCGTTTCCAGGAACGCGATACCAGGAAGAAAAACCGCAAAGAGCTCACGCCCTTGCTCGAGACCAGGCTCACTCTCGAGCCCACTCGGCATTGGGTGGAAGCGCTCAACGCCAGGGACGTGCCTAGTGGCGAGATCCTGTCCCTGAGGGATGCCCTGCGGCAGCCGCAGATCGCGCATCGAGGAGTGCTCCAGAAGGTGAATGTCCCCGGTATCGGCGAAATCGAGGTGTTTGGCCTGACGGCCTTGTTCGACAAGTCGAGCACGACGGCTTCGGCCCCACCGCCGG
>JAZDLZ010000822.1:0-2297 GCA_043801535.1 Pseudomonadota bacterium | reverse complement strand
TCCTGCTCCGAGCGCAGTCCCGACCCCACGACGATGGCCGTCGCTGTGCCTGCGTTGGCCCATGGCGCATTCCTCCTGCCACATGAACGTCCCGGCGACGAACGTAGGTGGCCGCACAATCATGGACGATCACACCCGGCTCCTCCTCGCTCCTTGCCATCCGGGCGCCTCATCGCCGATACTCTGTTCAAGTTATTCTGCGACGGCTCCTAATGCCAGTGGGTTCACGTCGACCACGTAGTGGAGCATTTGCCAGTGACACCTGGACAACAAAAAATAATACTGCTCGTCGAAGACGAGCCAGATCTGGTTCGTGGTTTGCGGGATTCTCTCGAATTCGAGGGTTTCGAGGTACTCAGCGCGAGCGAAGGACACGAAGGCATTCGCCTGGCAAGGGACCTGAGCCCGGATCTGGTGATTCTCGACCTGATGCTGCCCGACACCAATGGATTTGACGTATGCAGCTCGATTCGGGCCCATGACTCGGTCGTGCCGATAATAGTCCTTACTGCGCGATCCCTCGAGTCGGACAAAATCAGAGGATTCGACGAAGGCGCAGACGACTACGTCACCAAGCCATTCTCCGTCGGGGAGCTCATTGCGAGAGTGAAGGCGGTTTTCCGGCGGCTCGACCGAACCGGCACCCACAGTGAGCTACTCCAGATCGGCGCCTACGAAGTCAACCTCAGGCAGCACGCAGTGATGAAAGGCAAGAAGAGCTGGCCTCTCACCTTCTATGAGGTCGAGATGCTGAAGCTCCTGTCAGAGCGTGCCGACCAACCGGTGTCCCGCGACGAGATTCTGGAAAAGATCTGGGGCATCCAGGCCCACCACAACAATCGAACCGTCGACAACGTGATAGTCAAGCTCCGCCGCAAGCTCGAAGACGACCAGAAGCATCCCAGACACATCCTGACAGTCCACGGGTATGGCTACAAGCTAGTCGTCTGACCGTCATGCCGGCAGCGACGAAGATTGATTCAGCCGCAAAAACCCCTGCCTTCGTCTAGCTGGTACATATACGCCAACTCGAGCTCGAGCTCGACCAGGCATCAACGGTGCCCATGCGCGCCACCAGCGCAGCGGTGGGCAGCGGGCGGCGCTGCTGGTAGTGGCATGCCCTCCTGCCACACCACTGGGACGTTGCTCCAGACGTCGGATAGCAGCTCGCAGTAGTCCTGGTAGAGAACGGAGAGGTCGATTGCCTGGTAGTCGCCGACCTCGGTGGCCGCGTACAGGCGGCGAGACTGGCTGTCGACGAGGAGGTGAACGACCGGACCGTGCAGCTTGAAGTGCCGCAGCCGCTTGCCGGTCTGCAGGCTCCAGATGCCGAGATGACCGCTCTCGTAGCCCACAATCAGCGTCTGGCGCGGTCCTTCGCCGATCCGTTCTACCGCGTACGGCTCCGTCTCCTCGAAGCTCAGGCCCGATCTGGCTGCGCCAGGATCGATGGGTAGAAGAACGAGGTCGCCAGCGTCGTATCCTACGACCAACAGTCGGCCGCCGTCGACCAGGCCGAGGGCGCTCGCTCCCTGCTCGATCTCGACCCTGGCCAGCTCGGCGCCGCTCTCGTCGAGCACCAGCGCATGCTCCGCGGTGGCAACGAGAATACGACCGGCCTGGAAAGCAATGGCGCTCGCCTTGGCCGCCAGCTCGCGGATTGCACCGGAGACTGCTCTGGTGCTCGACGGACCGGACAGCAGAAACGCCCGACCAGCAGCCAGCACCAGACAACCGTGGCTGGTGGCGGCGAGCTTCGCCGTGGGAGGCTCCTTCTTGACGGCTTCGAGCGTTGCGGGCTCGGGCACGTTGTGCGGGCTCGCCGGTGACGCGAGGCGTGTCGGCGCCGCAGTCGTGCCCACCATGCTGGCCAGAGGCATTCCTGCAACGAGCCGGTCGGCAGACATGCTCCAGAGCTGATACTCGTCGTTGTAGGTCAGGAGGCACAGCAAATCTCCTTCGTCGACGTCAAGTTTGCCGCTATCCGAAGGATCCTCTGCTGCCTCGCTGCCAGCCGTCTGGGCGGCAATCCTGGCATGCTCTGCTACCGCTCGTCGCCAAAACTCGGCGGCCCACCCCGCTCTCTCCCTCGCAACGACTTCATCGCCTGGCGCTGTCCTTCCCGGTCTCAGCTCAAGAAGTTGACAGTTCGATTGCTGCCTGCCTAAAAGCCTGGGGCAATCATCCTTTCGGCAAGACTCCGCAGTTCAAGACCTTGGAGACATCGATAAAGGTGTTTGGAATTGGAAGAGAAACTGGTGATACAGAGCCCACGAGTTCTCCTGCTCTGGTATTGA
>JAZDLZ010000812.1:0-2395 GCA_043801535.1 Pseudomonadota bacterium | reverse complement strand
CCTCAACAAAGAGACCGACCCCGACACCGGCTGGTCCTACCACGGCGCTCGCTGGATGGCACCGCAATTCGCTCGCTGGCTCACCCCCGATCCACCAGTGAAAGCCCCCGATCCGAAGTTCATGACGGCACCGTGGGATCTCAATCCGTACCAGTACGTCCGGCAGAACCCCGTGATGTATTGGGACCCAGATGGCCACAATCCTAGCGACACTACGATCTATGTTGTTGAGCCAACCCTTACTCGGCTAACGGATGAGGGTCGCAATGCCCTCACGGCAGCAATGCGGGCGGAATTTGATCGAGTGGCGTCAACAAGTCAGCGGGCTGGCCTGAAAGAATCGGTGAAGATCGAGTACTTGAGAGGAGAACTCACGACCAAGCAAATAGCCGCTTTGCGGCCAAGCGACCAAGTGGTGTTCCTTGTTGCGGGTGGAGACGTGGCAGCCTCACGAACAAATGCAGATCCAATACTGAAGGCGCAGCTGAAGGACGACAAGGCGGTTGCCCGGACGCATGCGGCGATGGATGCAGTCTATGACAGACAAATGGCAAAAGAAGGCGGAATAAACATTGTCAACGAGCACAGTTCTCCCATCTCCTTCGTCTCCGTGAGCTTCATCGAGACGCGTTCCCCACTGGACGAGCGAACAGTTGCGGAAAAGGGACGACTCCTTGGCTATCTCACACTGCACGAGATAGGCCATGGCTTTGGCCTAAAGCACAGCAGTGGCGATGACCTGATGTTTCCTAGGATAGACTACACGGACACATCGGAGCGGCATTTCAGCGACGCAGACACAACGAAGCTTCGGCGTGAACTGGAGGGTCGTGTTGCGCAACGCTAGTTCTGCTTGGGTAGTAGCTGCATGTTGTGGCCTAGTTGCGACCGGGTGCTGCGCGCCTGGAGCACGCACCAGTCAGGATGACGTTGTTGTTGAGCACCGATTCGATTCGGAGACCCGAGCGCTGACGAGGAGGACTATCCATGCCATTCTCACTCAAGGCGTTGGCAGCAACCACAACGAGGCCGCGATTCTTGAAGACTTGCCCCTTATGGTTGATAGCGGCAGGTCCATCCACCTTGTGGTTGGCATTCCGATCATCTTGCCCCAAGAAACACTGCCGCCCTATCTAGTTCTTGCAGATAGTGTGTCGCAGGTCTACGACTTGGCGAACTCGGCGACTGGGATAGTCTACTATGTTGTGTTGAAGGGGGTGACCAGGACCGAAAGTGCCAACTGCCTTGATGTGTCCGTCGAGTGGGATGACATCCTGCCCAAGGCAATGAGCCATAGGGTATCTCTGTTCGGGGGGCTGATGGTGGTACGTGCCTGCGAATCTGGGAATGACCTCGTTTTCACTCAGCTCTTGAGGATCACAAGCTGACGCTTCGACATGCACCCGTCCCTGCGCCGACCGCCATCGACAGATCCTTCTGTGGTTCCAGTAGAGTAGATCGGAGCCGCAGGAACTGCCCCTGCAGTGTTGCACAGCAGTGTTGCAGCACGTTCTGGAGTTTTCACGGCGCAAATGCGACGCTGTTGAGATCATTGGCTTTTTTTTCTGGAACTAAGTGACCACGCGATTCTCTCCCCAGCGGCCTTCCGCCACATTCTGGAGTTTTTGGGTGCAAACCCTACTCATCGCTCGACTGACCCCATGACCGCCGAATGCTGCTAGATTCGCATCCGCCACCGGGCAAACGAGGTCATGTTGATCGGGCCTTCAGCGACTGTCACTCGGGAACCGATTGCCGTCTTGCAGCCTGTGACCCGTAGCTCCCGCCGATACGTTCGACGCGCGAACGCTCTGACCAGCTTGGCGGCATCGCTCCTCCTCCTCCTCGCCGCCCTCGCCCCCACCTCCGCCCAAGCCCAAGTGGAGCCAGCGAAGTCGTTCTCCCCGACGACGTTGAAGCTCCCCGATGGACCCGGGTCGGTGCAGGGTTTGGCGGACAGCGTCTCGATCGGCATGTTCAGTGGCCAGGCGGAGTACTCGGTGCCGATCGCGGTGCCGGCCACCGGTGGGCTGGCGCCGTCGCTGGCGCTGGACTACTCGGGCGCTCTCGGCAATGGGCCGATCGGTGTGGGGTGGGCGCTGCGGGTGCCGGCGATCCGGCGGTCGCTGCGCCAGGGCGTGCCGACCTACACCGATTCCGACGAGCTGGTGCTCGAGGGACTGAGCGCGGGCGGCCGACTGGTGCTGGTGCCCGACGGAAGCTACGCTGGCGAGTATCGCGTCGAGGGCATGGGCAACAGCTACCGGGTGCTCTGGCGCGACCACTACTTCGAGGTGAAGGACTCCGACGGCAATACCTACCTCTTCGGCGCCACCAGCGACGCTCGGCTCGAGGACGAGGCGACCCGCCGGAAGGCAGCGTGGTTGCTCCAGTG
>JAZDLZ010000802.1:0-16581 GCA_043801535.1 Pseudomonadota bacterium | reverse complement strand
TCCTGCTCGGCCTGCTCCGCCCTGACCTCGAACACCATCGCCGTCTCGCGCGGTGTGAGCGACCAGAACCCTTCAACCGTCAATCCCGCCTTCAACCCATCAGCCAGGAGGCTGTCCCAGTCCCACTCCTCCTGGCTTACGCCGGGGGGTCGCTCGTCTCCCGCTTGGGTCGGTAGCTCATCACGTCGGCGAGCGCACCGAACACCACCTCAGCCACCGTGGCGAACCCCAGCTGATCGAGCAGCCGCCAGGCATCGTTGATGTTGTAGCCTCCCGCCCGGCTCCTGCCCTCGCGTCGCGCCGCTTCCAGGCCAACGGCCAGCAGTTGCACCAGGTCAATCACTCCCGTCGTGTCGTTGCGAAAACCGTTGAGCAACTGCAGGATGCCCTTGCCCGTCGCCTTTTCAGCCTCGGCTATCGCCCGGTTCGTGAACAACACAGCGTAGGTCTCGCCGTCGAGGTCCAGATAACCTTCACCTCTCGCTCCAGCCATATCAGCTCCCCACCGTCGTCCAGCCGCCACTGATGGTCAGCTTGACGCTCACCGTGCATTCCTTCTGATCGGGGAACTTCTCCGACAGGCTGTCGATCTTGGCATCCGCCTCTTCGATGGCCACACCGCTGCGCTCCACCTGCACCAGGATCAGCTCCCTGTTGTTATAAGCCGTTTCGAGCGCCTGGTACGCGGTGTCATCGGGCACGTACAGCGAATCGAGCGTAAAGCTCGACTTGAGCCGCCCGTAGTCGACGACCTCATGCACGTCGCCCTTGGATGAATAGTCGATCGAATCCGCCGTGCGATCGCGCGTCGCGTCGCGCTGCGAGCCGACCTCCGTGTAGGCAGGCAAGCCAACGGTCCCAGTATTCACCAGGAGCAATACGTCAGCGCCATTCAGTCCTGACATAGCTAGACCTCCTCGATAATGAATCGCACATTGACGATGCGTCCGTACGCATCATCTTCATCCGCGGCTATTGGCCCGCTGGCCTCAGCCACTATCGTCTGATGGTCGGTCACCGCCAGCTCGTGGCGGTGGAGGAGCGCTCGCACCCGCTCGGCGATCTGCTCCACCAGCACGGCGCCGCCCGCGTCCGACGTGTAGCAGCGCACGTCGCGCCACACCTCGCGGCCCCGCGTCGTCTTCGTGTCCCGCGCCTTGTCGGCCACATTGCCCGCCGTGACGAGGTAGGGCAAACTCGCTCCCTCTGGCGCCGGGTCAGTCGTGAAGATGCTCGGCTCACCCTCATAAGTCGAGAGCAGCCCCGTCAGCGTCGCGTCGCCGGCCAGGCGGGTGTGGATAGCCGCTGTCAGGTTCACGAGGAATCCTCCTTGGTCACGATGTCTGCGGCGTTCGGCTCGTAATTCTGCCACCATTCCTTGACGAGCAAGTGCCATTCGCCCAACTGGCCGCGCCGTCGCTCATCTTGGTCAATTCGTCGTGTGCACTCATTGAGTGCGACTTCGAGCACGATCACCGTCGCTGCAAAAGCGAGGCGAAAGCTATTCCGCGTCGCCATTCTCGGCGCCGATGTGATGATCCACGCCCGACCAACATCGCTATGCCGCTTCAGCCGCTGAATCACGGCGTCCCGCGCCTCGCACACGAACGACAGCAATTCCTTCGGCCTGTCGTACATTGGCAGGCCGCTCAGCGCCTCATAGAGAGTGTCGACATCGACGATGAGGTCGCCCGCCTGGGCCCACTTACGAACGTAGGTTGTCTTGCCCGATGCCGGCGGACCGCACACTACAGTTACCTTTGGCCGCACGCTACCCCTCCGCAATCAAGCGCGTGATCTCGTCGCCGTTCTCGAAGACCGCCGGTCGGACGAATGGCCTCGCCCGCAACTTCCGCGTACCGTACTCATGGAACCTCCAGTAGAACGCCTCACCCTGGCTGGCACTGGCGCCGCGGTCCTTGCCCTTGTTCACGCCAACGCGACCCACCACGTCATTCCCCTCGGGAACTACCTCATAGTCGACGAGCTTCTGCACCCTGCCCGTCGCGCCCACTGGTGCCCCTGCCCGCGCCTTTTCGGCGGCGAACGACATCGCCTTGTCCATGCCGTTGATCAGCCGACCGGATATCTCGGCGAGTAGCTCGTCGGCGTTCCACTCTTCGACAGGGCTCATGGCTCCAACACCTCCACCATAAACGGCCTACGCACGCCGGCGCTGAATCGCTCAGCTGCATCAAGAGCCATCAATACTCTTTTTTCTGGTGGCCTCTCCGCACTGGCAAACAGCGCCCCGTGCGCTATCTGGGCGCCACAACCGACAGCGGCGTAGCCGTCGAGCGGCCTGCCTACCTGATAATCTCCGTTTATTTCAAAGAGGCGGCCCTTGTAGCCAACCAAGAACGTGCCGCCACTCTCGACCTCGTGTTCCTTCCGCGCGTAGCCGCCATCTTTGAGGCACTGACGGACAGCGTTCACGAAGACCGTGACCATGTATTTGTCGATGTCCATCTCGGGATCGTGCAACGGAGGCGTGAGCGCATACCGCAGCAACTGTCCCATTCTGAACGACGAAGTGAATCCCATCAGGAAGGGTCCACTGCGAAACACCTTCTCGTCAGCCCGCACGGTCAGGTCGAGTCCCGACACACCGGCGCTGTCACCGCCAATATAGACCGTTCCTTCTTCAACCAACCCCACAATACATGTCACGATCCGCTCTCCTCGCCAGCCTTCTGGATCTCCGTGCAATCCACCTCGAGGTGGTGGCCCATATGGCTCGGCTCCCTGATGGCCACGACCTCGACTACCTTACCCGCGCCGGTCACCAGGTCGCCGCGCTGAATGTCGCTGTCGGGACCGCAATACAGCACGTGGCTGACCTCCGCCTGTCCTTGCTGTGCTACCGTCCGCTCGCTGGCGCCCTTCGGCCGCAGTCGCCCTTCAATGGTTGCGACGTCGACATAGCCCACCGACCAGCCACCCTGACCATCAGAGGTCCTGGTCGGCCGCGAGATCGTCAGCGTATGAATGTAGAGCGCCTCAATCGTCATCAGGCACCCCGATAGCGATATTCGTTCAAAAGCGCCTTTTCGCTCGGCAACAGGATCGGCGCCGCACTCGCTCCGAGCATCCCATCGCTGCCGGATGTCTGCGAGCCATACGCCACGCTGTAATCGCCGATACCCTGCGACTGCACGCCCGAAACGCCAGCGAGCGCCGACGCGCTGAGCCCCGCCTGGTAGGCTCTGGCCGCCGCCCTCACACAGACGCTCTTCACGTCATCGGGTATCGCCGCGCGGCCGTGTGTATAGGTCACCGTCACGGTCTGCACCCCGGGGTACCAGTAGGCACTCACCCGATGGAGGATGCCCCAGCGGCCCAGCTTGTAGTCGTCGTCAACGGTCAAAGTCTCGCCATTCTCGACGACCTCGGTTATGGCGGTGACCGGCAGTTCGGGCAGAAAGAGCTTCCTCACGCTGCCCTCGACGTCGAAGGTGTAATCGTCGTCCTCTACCTCGTCGATCGTCTGGTGGCAGTAGTTGCGGATGGCGGCGCTCGCCTCGGTGATTGCGCGGGCAGCGGCCGCACTGCCCGCGGCTATCGTGATCTGCAGGAACGCGGCGACGTCGGCGATCTCGCAAAGGTCAGCCACGATTCACCCCCTTGTTCTGGGCTGGCGAGCGCTTCTTGTTCTGGACAGGCTCCGCTACTTTCGGCGGTAGCAACCCGCGCGCCCGAGCCATGTCCTCGGTCAACACGATGGACGCGCCGCGGCCGAGAGGATAGCTCGTCAGCGGCCCCGTGCCCACCGTCGTCACACGCTGATCGACCGGTATCACCTTCGACGGCCCGCCACACGCGCAGTTGGCCGCGCCACAGACTGGGCACTTGCCCTTGACGGTGTTAGAGTTGATGAGCATCCGAACCTCCATTTACACCAGAATCAGCAGCACGTTGATCGCCAGGTGCATCAGTTGGTCGTAATAGATCAGGTGCCAGTGAGCGTCGTCGGCTGGCATATTTGCCTTCCAGCCATCGATCAGCATATGGCTGAGCAAGAGCACCCCGACCTTCCAGTCCGCATAGCACCCCAAGACGAACAGCGCCAAACCCAAGACAGCGGCATAGATGAAGGCGTGGGCGAACAGGATATAGAGCCGCCGTCCCTTCATCGCTGCCAGGAACGAACCCTGCAATGGGAAGTCGGCCAGGAAATGAGCGCCCAACAAGACGATCAACGTAGTGATACTCAACACTGCCTACTTCCCCCTCTTTCGTCTCATCTGTGCGAACCTCTCGCGATACATCTCCGCCTCCTCGGGCTTGCAGCACACGTAGCGACCGGGCGCCAACTCCACCTGGATGAGGTTGCCCTTAGGTCGCGGCGGTCTTCTCCCCTGCACTGCCGCGGCAGGAACTGGCCGCTGAGGTGGCATTGAAATGACCTCTCGCTGCGACGCTACTCCAGCGACCTCCTGCAGCCACGAACGCGGCAAGGCACAGAAAATCGGCTTAACGATGTGCAGCGCTCGCAAAAACGCTAACCTGGGCTCGGCGCCACCCTCCAGCTCTCGCAGCCAGGTCACCAGGAAGTCATTACCCGCCTCATTGTCCTTTACGAACAGAAGTTCATGAGCATAGAGCAGCAGCCGCAGGTCCCGGCAGATCTTCTTGGTCCGCGCCTGCTCTGACGGCCCTCCCACGTCGCTGGCCAATACACCATAACGCCACAGCGGCGCCGCTACATCCCAGCGGTCGAGGAAACCGAACCCTGCTTCGAGCAGGTACCAGGGGATAGTCGCCTTCGGGCTGGCAAACAAGGTCTTCGGCGCGTGCAGGCTCCAGCCATCGGCGACGACCACTTTCAACCCGAGCTGCTGGCCACGCACCTGGGTTTCCTTGTTCGGCTCTCGAATAACAAGCGCCTTCACTTGCGAACCTCCAGCAGGACGATCAGCGACGAGCCGCGCTGATTCAAATGCGCCGGCTTGACGATCTTCCACTTGTACGGCGTGTAGAACGTGTACTGCAGGCCGAACTTCGTATCAGGGTCGAAGATGTCAAAGCTGCTCTCAGTGAACTGCCAGTAGTGCGTCGGGTCCTGATAGGCCGCGTCGTGCTTCCAGTAGGGCAACTTCAGATGCGCCCGCCCGCCCAGGGCCAGGATGCGCCAGCACTCGTTCATCGACTCGACGAGGTTCAGTCGCAGATGCTCGAGCACTGCGCAGGCGATGATGAAGTCGAACGAGTTATCCTCCCACGGCCAGGGGAGGTTATTCAAATCGTAGACGACCATCACCTCCGGCCGATGTTTTACGCGATCGTGATTAACGATTGTGTCCCCTGGCTCTCCCTTCACCAGCTTATTCCCACACCCAATGTTCAAGATTCGCACAATGCCACCTCTTCGGTAGACGCCAACCACGCCTTATTTCGATCAAGAATGGCTCTGGTTATGGATGCCGACGCTCCGACCGACTCGGCCCACGCTGCCCACGCCCAGACATCCTTCGGTATACATTTACTATTCATGCCCCGCTTGCCCGGATAGATGAATGAGAACCAAAGATCGAACCGGGGGTCATCACCATAGACAGCCTCACGCACGGCATAGTAGTCTACCCCTGCCGACTCGCAGGCGTCATACAGCTCCTGGCACTGACTGACCTTGAAGGCGATGGCCCTGTTCTCCGATAGCTTGACAATCTCGGCCTCCAAATTTGAGAGCTGACGGACTGTGACGTTGGCGTTGTATACCGAGGTGTAGTGCTCAATGAGCACGCGCCTGTCGTCAGGTTGGCCCCCTAGAATCAGAAAGGGACGAGTTGCCATGTCGAGGAAGGGATGGGCTGTCGTCTCACCCAGATACTCAGGCTGGTGGCAGATATGGCGCTCGTACTGTCGGGCTAGACGATCACAAGTGCCTGGGTTGACGGTTGAGCGCACAACGATCAAGAGTGACTCGCACCAGGCAACGACCTCCTCGACGATGCTAGTATTAAGCGCTCCCTCTCCTGGGCACGGAGTCGGCACGCAAACAAAAGCGACATCGCAAGCGTTAACCTCAGCCCGCGTGCCCCGATCAACGTCGAGCACATAGGCATCGGGGAAGAGGCGATGCATCGCCTTGCCAACCCACCCATAGCCGATAATTGCCGTTTTGACTCTCTTAGGATGCGCCTTGCACTCACCCATTCTTCGACCTCGCACAGAGCATAATCACTAGCCCGCCTCCCCAGCGGTACTTTCCGTCCCGGTACGGCATCGCCAGCGCCTCGTCAAGGTTACACTCCGCCCAATGGTTATCATCGCTGACTCTTCGCATGGCCCAGAGCCGATCGGCGCCGAGCGTCCCGTTGCGCAGCTCCTCGTCGAGCGCGGGATTGTAGCCCGTCGGTGCCGTGGCCAGCAGCCGCCCGCCGGGAGCGAGCCAGCCCCTCATCCTGGCCAGCACAGCCGCCGGGGTCACACCGGACCCCGTGTACTCGGCGTAGCGCTCGAAGCCGACGTGCTCGATCGTCGAGATGCTCACGATCAGGTCGAGCAGGCAGGGCGGATCCCATGCCATGATGTCCGCGTTGATCACCGTCTCACCCTGTTCCCTCACGTCGAGTACTGGCCAGTGGATCTCGCCGTAATGGCCCAGCACGTTACCCACCTCGAGCACGCGCGCCCGCGCATTATGCCGTAGCTTGTCGACGATGAGCCATCGCGCGATAGGCACCTCGATCGTCCGCACGTTCTCACTGGCGTGGTTGTACTTGTGCTGGAAGTAAGGCAGCCGCTTGCCGTTGAACACAAACCCCTTCATCGTCCCCTCGCCTTCCATTTGCGCTCATACTCTGCGGCCATCGACCAGGCTTCCCTGCTGTCAATGCGCCCGGGGATCATCCCCTGCCAGCGCCGCGCGTCGCCAGGGTAGTGCATCAGACCCGCTGACTTCACGCCCTTGCTATACTTCAGGAAGCAGTTCCACTCATTGCCGAGCACCAGCATCCTCAGAGGGTCGGCGTAGAGCGCCCGGAAAAGCGCCCCCTGATCACGTTGCGCGTAGACCTCCCACTCTTCCCTCCAGCGCTTGAAGAATCTGGCTACGCGCTCGTTCCGCGCGAAGGCCCACACACCGCCATTGAGTTGCAGGGCGTGGAGAGTCTTGACTGTGTCCTGGAGGTGCCTCAGCTCCTGCTTATTGTTGCGGCGCTCGAAACTATGCAGAGTGTCCATCAGGTGGGGGTCCTTGCAGATGACGAACTCCCAGCCGTCCTCGATCCACTCGAAATACTGATAGATCGGCGCCACAACCTCGGTATCGGCGTCGAGGTACAGCACCGCCTGCCATTCGGCTGGGGCCAGCTCGTAGGCTTTCAACTTGGCGCGCCGCCCGCCTACGTCGCTATCGGGTTGCCTAATGAAGACATCCTCCAACCCGATCGGCTTGGCAGCACAGAGACAGACAGGAATGTCGGGCATATGCTTCTTGATGCTCTTGAGCAACCGGTCCGCGCACCAGCGCGACGGCTCGCCGAAGGCCACGACGTAGATGCCGCGTTTACTCTTAGTTCCCCTGTTCACCGGCTTATGCACAACCACCTTCGGCACTTCGACCACCTCCGTGCTGGCTATAGCCTCAATGCCGGCCTGATCGTCAGTATTCGCCGGCTGCCCCAGCAACTCTGCGAACGCCTGGCGGTGAGCCTCGACGAACGCTTCGACCGTGTACGGCGCCACTGCCCCGCACAGCGCCTCACGATCCACGTCTCTACCCGTGACCGCCGCCTCCAGTCCCTCGAGTAGCCCGGCTAGATCGCCCCGCTCGTAGCGATGGATGCCTGGCACGTCAGGCAGCTCGTCGAGGATACCCACGCCGCGCGGGATCACGACCTGCACGCCGCACGACAGCGCCTCCAGGACTGGCATCGGCCCGCCCTCGACGCGGCTCGGACACACCAGCACGTCGAGCCCCTGATAGAATGTGGGCATCTCAGCCCACGTGTAGCGCTTGGTGGCCACCGGCCAGCCGCGGCCAGAGGCGCGCCATTCCAGCTTGCCCGCGATCTTTGAGGTCAGAATCCCCTTCACCAGGTCCTCGCCCTTGCGATGGTTCGCGTAGGTGTAGCCCGAGAATCCCACCACGGGGACCTTGCCCGCTTTCCTCGGCACGAGGGTGAACCGATCGCGCTCGACAGGCAGCGGCGGCGTTATGGTCGGCCCGAATTTGCTCAGTGGCTCGGCGTAGAGCCGGCACATCGCGATGCGCAGTTGTACCTGGCTGGCCACCTGATCGAAAAGTTTCGCCTTGGCATTGCCCAGCGGCTGTTCCTCTTTGTGGGTGAAGTAGGCTGCGACAGGGACACCGTTGGGCCAGGGTCGCAGCCGCTGTGCTTCAAAATATCCTGATAGATACAGGACTTCACACGGTTCTGGCGCCGCGCTCAGGGTCCAGCCCAGGGCAGCCGAGAGCGTCCGAGCCATACGCGGTATGATTCGGTCGTCTTTGGCGTTCTTGCAAAGGATATGAACATGCGGCGCCTTCAACTCAATACCTCCAAGCCTAGCTAGCCGCTTAGCTGCCGCTGGTCAGGTCTACTAAAATAAATGCCGATGGGCGAATCAAGCCGAACGCCCCTCGCATTTCTGCCAAAATCGCCACCATGTTCCTGATGAAGAAATCGCTGTGCGAATCGCTCACCTGAATGGTGGCCTGCTCGCGGTCCCACCACACGGCCTTGCGGAAGTCGCCGAGGATACCCTGGCCCTCAGTGACCGCCTCGCACTCCACGATCGGGTATCGCCACAATCGCGGGAAGCCGGTGTCGAATGGACCATTGCCGTAGAAGCGGTTCTGACCGTCCTTCAGGAGGTCGATGGTCTCGGCGTCGTTGGGGTGCACCAGCCAGGCCGTTGGCCGCGCCCGCCCCGTTACCCTGACCGCGGTCACGGCCTTGCGAGCCGTGGTCAGCAGGTCGGTGTCCCACGCCTGGGTCAGGTGCCCGGAGGTGTTCTCGATGCCAGTGAAGTGCTCGCCGGTGCCGTCGCCAGCCACGAGCTCGTCTTCCCAGTCCTCCTGGAGGTCGTCGCGCAGGTCCTGGTCGATGATGCCCCTGAGCTGGGCGGCATCAGACAGCGCCCGCTTCGTCGCCGGAATCCAGCAGGCGATGGTTTTCACCGTCGCTGTGACCTTCTCGAACGCCATGGTCGCCTCGGGCTTCTCGCCGCTGACTTCACCGGTGGCCCCGGCGTAATCGGTGACGTTAGCCTCGGCGACTGGCGCCGACTGCGTTACCTTCGCCGTCTGGCGCGCGAACTCGACCGTATCGCTCGTGGTCGCGCGGATCGAGATTAGGTCGCGCAGCGTGAACAGTCGCCGGCCGAGCGGCTCGTAGATGCCGGTGTAGTCCGTCTGGACAAACGCACCGCCACTCGTGGCGCTATCGCCGGTCAGCAACGTCTTGCGGTGCAAGCCCAGAAGGTCTTTGAACTCAACTGCCGGGCTCTGCAGCCCCTTACGCCCTTCGGCGATGTGACCATTCGGCGCGACTATCGCCATCCAATCCTTGATCGCCTGAGCATCGACGAACCGCTCGCCGATTGTCTTGCCCTGCCCAGCGGCCACCCCGACGGGATGTCGGTTCGGATCCCCCTGGTTGCGTTGGCTCACGTCGATGCCGGACCCCAAGTCGATGATCTGCTGGCGCAGATCGGCGTCGGCCTTGGATTCTTTGATTTGCCCTTTCAGCTGAGCCGCCTCTTCGAGGTGACCCTTCACCTGTTGTCGCTCTTCAGCCGTGAACTCACGGTTCCCCTGGTCGACGGCGTCGCAGATGTCGCGTGCCGCCTTCAGCGCGGTCTGTATTTTCTCGTGTAGGTCCTTGAGGGTCATCGCCCTATACCTCCAAAATCATTTCTTGCGCCTGCCTTTGGCCCCATGCGGCGGGCCGCTGAGAACGGAACCAAAGGGAATATCACTCGACTCCGAGCTCCAGGAGCTCGATCGCGACTCGCTCAGCCAGCGTGCTAGACCGTTTCTGCTTTGACTTACCGTCGCCGGCCTCGTCATCAGATTGGCCATCAGTCTGGCTCGGCTCCGCGCATTTCGCTCCGAGCTCGAGGGTGAGATCGTGGATCTGCTGAATGCGCGCAGCATCCTTGGCTGCGTTGCGCCGGCCTTCCTTGCTTGCGCCAACATACTGAGCTTCCCAGGCTGCCTTCAGCCTAGCGACCTGTTGATCGGTGAATTGGACTCCGCTCAAGTCCAGCGGTGTATCCTTGATAGCGCCGGCATAGATGGCCTTTAGTACGGCCAGGTTTTGTTCTCTTCGCTGTCCTTCGGCTGACTTCTCATCACCAAACCCGGCCGCTATCGCGCGACTAGCCCAGCCCAGCAGAGCAGTTGTGAACTGCGAGCAACTGGCCTGTAGCATCGCCAGCTTAGCCGGTGTATCCAATGTTTGATCTTGAAGAATGCTGTAAAGAGATTCCTCAAGAGCCCGGTCAATGTCCCAGCGCTCTTCCCATAGCATTTCTCTGGCTCGGTCCCGGCGGAAGGCAGTGGCAAAATCAGAAGCCTTGGCCGCTTTCTCTTTCAACTCCGGTGGCTCCAGGTCAGCATCTCGAAGATGTCTAGCCATATGGTCATAGACACCCTGCCGGTCAGCGTCGGGGATCGTCGTTCCGCCCATACCGCCATTGAGCACGCCGACCCCGCTCTGACACGCCTTGACGTTCGCGGCGCCAGGGTTGCCGTCGGCGTCGACCTCATGATGCGGGAACTTGTAGGTCGATTTAACCGTCGCGTCTCCCTCCGGGTCAGCCCAGGCGTAGACTCGTTTGTAGTAGGCCGCGTTCTCGCCACTCTTGACGCGCGTCTCGTTCGCCGGGCCGTCCCAGGCAGCGTCAGACGTAGGGGTACTGTGTGAGGCGATGGCCTTTTTGGTGCCGAGCAGTTGAGTGCTAGGGTTCATGCCGACCAATGTCGGGCCGACTTCGAACAACTCCAGTTCCTTGAGCTCGTTGACGTAGGTGCCATCGTCCTGCTTGGCAAGAGCCGAGTCTATTTCGTCATAGGCGAAGCTGAACTGCTTCAGAGTCCGCTTGCTCATCTTCTTCCAGACGCGCTGGGCAAATGCCTCATCCATCTCGACCTGGCCCTTGATGTAGAGGCCCTCAGGGAGCTCCTTCGCCTCCAAGACCTCACCGATGTGGGCATCGAGGTTATCCCATTCGTGGCTGAAGATGACAGGAATGGGATCGCCAGATGCAGCCCATTGTGCCAGCGTTCTCGTGAACGCGCCGGGCAGAATCTTGTCGCCGATGCGGTCCACGTTACCGAATACAGCGACGATAGCCTCAAAGATTCCCTGCGCCTGGTCCAAAGCCTTGAAGCTAGCTACCTGACAGGTCATGGTCTTGTGTTTCATGTCAGTCCCTCCCAAAGGTGATTGAGCAGTTGCAATTAGCAACTTCCTCAGCCCCACCGGCAGGATCGCCAGGCCAGCGCTGACCGGTCGGGAATAGTTCATCAAGTCCAATGGTCATGCCGTCCATTGCGGCGTGGCTTTCTCTCGGATTCCCTGAGTTAACCTGCCATGTCTTTGTCCGCAGGCCGCCCTGTTTTGCCCCCTCATGCGCGCCGAAATTGGCAGCCGTGGTCACTCCGCTACTCGCGATCTCATCAGCCCTGCTGCTCGCCGCGATGTCGAATAGTCCCTTGATTGCATCCTTCGGCACCTCGGCCAGTAGTGCTGCCGCCACCTGGTCGCGCGTCGCGGCGTTGATGCGGACGGCGGCGTTGTCAGAGACGACCTTCAGGTAGTTCTCCATCCGCGCCTCGTCCAACTCGAAAGCCAATTGCTCGGCCATCCACTTGGCCCAGATCGTCGCCGTCGCCGCGTTGAGCCTGAACATGTCCTCGCCCAGCTCGATGTCCCAGCGCTCGCCGTCGATCCACACCGTCTCGATGCCAGCGCCGTCTCGCACGCGACCGATCAGCGCTGCCTCCTGGCGGGTGAAGTACTTGCTCATCACCTCGGCCCATTTCTGGATATGCCGTGCGCGTGTGGCCGCGAGCGTCGGGTCGATGGCCGCGGCCTTGAGCGCCCTCCTCGCCAGCAGGTGCCTCCGTCGCTGCTTTCTGTAGTTTTCTGCCGCCATCTTGAGATCCACTCCAAGCACCTCGTCAGCCGCTGGTGTCGCCACTCAGGCAGCGCCCCTGAGCGTCAAGGTGGACGTCCATCGCCTTGCAGCCATATACACCAGGCGCTAGTTGGACATTCCACTCGCAGTCGTTATTGTCACAGGTGAGCGAGACCTTGCCGAGCGCACAACCGCCGCCCTCTCGCCGATGAGGGCATTTCTCGGCCTGACAAACCCACTTGCCCGTGATCTTCCGCGCCTCTCCGGTCCCACACCCGCCACAGCCACTTTCCCAGCCCATCGTCAACTCCTCTTCAGGTGAGCAACGAGAATGCGGTGCTTCTCGCCGTACTCGTCCAACTCATCCTCTTGCTCGCTGTAGAAGTCGAGCACCTCGTAGCCGCTGCCTTTGAGCAACTCCAGGAAGCCGTCGACCGTCGTGTAGGTCTCAACCCTACCATCGGCGAAGGTCGTGTCTCCATAGATGTAGATGAGCGCTAGCCCACCGGCAGCCAGAACGCGCGCGGTCTCGGGAATGCTCACGGCCAGATTCGAGGCGTGCAGCACGGAGAGACTAAAAAGCGCGTCGAAGGCTCCGTCAGCAAAGGGGAGTTGCTCGGCGTTGGCAACCCTGAAGTCGATCTGGACCTCAGCAACCGCGGCGTTCTGTCGCGCCAGGTCAACAGCCCCGGGCGCCGCGTCGATCGCATTCACGATGAAGCCAGCTCGAGCGAAGAGAATCGAATCCCGCCCGTTGCCACAGCCGATCTCGAGGACGCGCCGCCCAGCGCCGGCCGTGCGCACCTCGTCGACGAACTGCTGAGCAAATAGAGAGGGGGTCAGGTCCTCTGCCCAGTGTGGCACGCCGTCAGCGTAGGCTTCCTGCCAGTCGGCTGGCGTCAGCGCCTTGAGACGCGCCTTCCCTTGATTGTCGGGTGCACTGTCCCTGGGCGATGCCTGGCCACCGACCAGGACGTTGAGCGGTGTCACCAGTCGCGCAGCGTCGCCGCCGAGGCTGGGCATATTGAGTCTGGCACGCGCTTCATCGGCGGTCATATATGGCCTGCCGACAGCACTTTGGAACGCTGTCACCTGCTCCTGGAAGCTTCCCTGCAGTTTCTCTTGGATGTTGAACTCGACGTAGACACCGTCGGTGTCGCCCAGGTCGGGGAGTAACTGCAGGCTAATCTCATCTTCCGTCATCGCCAGCCATGGCCCCAGGCAGTCCTGATAAAGCTGCTTGTGGGCTTCCTGCATGTTGCTGAAATTGGCGTTATCCAGGATACCGATCATCGGCAGCGGTATATGATAGGCCCGCGCACATTCCTCGCGAGTAAGTTTTCGCCCGGCGAGGTATTCCGACTCCTGAGCACTAAACGACATTTGTTTCCAGATCATCCCCTCCTCGAGGATCGCGGTCCTGCCGCTGTTGGGGCCGCCCGAATATAGCGCCTCGAACTCTGATTTGAACCGCTCCCGCGCCGTGTCCGACCATTCTGGCGCCTCTCTCGGTCGCTCGATGATGCCATTCTGCCGAGCCGCGTTCTTCCAGAAATACTCTCGATAGTCGCCGGCAGCGAACTCTTCGGCTAGAATGCGCCGCAATGTCTCGAGAGGAGACAGGCCAACCGTCCCATTGATCGGGTTGTAGCCACGGAAATGCACGATCTCAGCTGGCTGCACCAACTTCTGGCCGGCCGAGAAATTGAGCAGATATCCAGTCGGGACCAGATCGCCGTAGGCGTCGACGGCAGTAGGTGGTACTCGCACCAGCACCAATCGCCCGGTCGAACTTTTCAGTTTCCACCAGTAGGCGTTGTCATAAATGCCCAGATCGCTTATCAGGCTGTTGATCAGTCTGTATCTGGTAGTCCACCCATTCGGCTGGCCGATCAGCACAGCTAGCGGATGGTCGCGCAGCCTCTGACGGTCGGTCTCGGAGACGCGACGGAACACATGCAGCCCGAGCTGGGCGATGTTGCGCGCCAGGAAGTCGACACAGGACCGCACGTTGGACTGAGTGCGGTAGAGAGTGGCGTAGTCGTAGTTATACTGGTCATACATCCGCAGCGCGCCATAGCTGGCCGTCGCCGTCCAATTTGGCTGCAGGTCCACCAGGCCATTGATTGACTGCACAACTGCCATCAGAGCACCTCGCCAGGCAACTGGATGAACTCAATGTCCCGCTCGGGGATGGCCACCTCGCCGACAATCTCCACAACCTCATTTTTCGCTCGCAGCAACTCCGCATTCCTGAGCGTCAGATACCCGCCCTTGCGCTGCCAGATCACGCCCCTGAAGCTACTACCAGACTTCAGGTTGACGATCCCTCGCTGTAAAGTTGGATAGTCAGGTCCGAACAGAGCCATCTATGCCGTCTCCAATCCTCGCTCTTCATAGACACTTTTCTTCTTCGGCTGATGCCGCATCGCCCTGTCGAGTGCCATGACCAGAGCCACGATACCATCCACTTTTCCTTGACTGGTCGCTTTGTCCACTTTGAGGTTTGCCGCGGGGTCCTGGCGAACCGCCACATTGCCGGCCATCCAGCGCAATACCGGGTTGCCGCCGTGGCAGAGCTTCTTGGCGAGGAGTCGCCGCTCAAACTCTTTCATCGGGGCGGCCATCGACAGGAAACCCTGGCCCATGCCGAGGACCTCCAGCCCTTCGTCGGCGAGTTCCATCGAAACCTGATAGCCCTGAAAGAGGCGGTCGACATTCAGATCCACCAGCTTGAACTGCTGGGCGTCTGCGAGCACCTGAGCCTTGATGAACTGGTAGTCCACGGCATTGCCTGGAGTGGCGGTCAGGTACCCTTGCCTCTCCCACGCCTGATATTGGTCGGCGTAGCGGTTCTCTCTATCGGTCAGCCGGGCCTCGGGACACCAGAAGCGACAGAGCACGTCGACAGCATCGGGATCGTCTTCATGCGGGAAGACCATAACCCAGGCCGTAAGGTCGGAGACGCTCGACAGGTCGAGACCGCCAAAACAACGCCGGCCAACAAGACCCTCCTTGTCGTCGACCTCGCCGGCGTTTTCGTCCCAGAGCTCGAGCGATATCCAGCGGTCCACCTGCTGCGTCCAGACATCGAGGTGGAGACGCAGGAACGCGTTGAGCGCCGCCGGCAGTTTCTTGGCCTTCTCAGCTTTTCTGGCCAGGTCGTCGGGCTTGACCGAGACGCCATAGTTGGGGTTGGCCTTCGCCCACACGGCAGGGTCATCCCAGCGGTCACCCTCGTCGAGGCACGCGATGAAGGCAAACCACGTGTCAGCCTCGATGGTGCCCTCGAGTATCTGGCGTGAATACTCGTGATGCTCGAAGCAGATCGATGTTTGGTCGGTCCCCGCTGTCGTGATCTCCACCTGCAAAGGCTGACGTCGTGCACCCGTGGCTGTCTCCAGGACCTCGACCACGCCGCGCGTTTTGTGGGCGTGGACCTCGTCGACCAACGCTCCATGCACATTCAGGCCGTCGAGGGTATCATCGTCCGCACCGAGAGGCTGGAACTTGCTGGCCGTTTCCTCAATGGCCAGAGTATCACTGGCCTTCCAGTGCTTGATCATCCGACGCAGAGCGGAGGACGCCTTTGTCATTCGCACCGCCTCGCCCCAACTCAGCTTTGCCTGGTCGCGTTTGGTAGCTGCGGAGTAGACCTCGGCGCCGGGTTCCCCGTCGGCCGACATCAGGTAGAGGCCAATGCCCGCCACGAGCGTCGTCTTTCCGTTCTTCCTGGGCACCTCGATGTAGGCCGTTCGGAATCGCCGCAGTCCATCGGCTCTCTTCCACCCGAAGAGCACCCACAGAATGAACTGCTGCCACGGCTCCAACACGAAAGGCTTGCCAGCCCACTCGCCCTTGCTGTGCTTCAAGAACGAGAAGAACTGCAGCACGTGCTCCGCCGCTTGCCGGTCAAAATGCAGCCCACGCTTCGGCCCTTCCTCGAGATCCCGCATATGCCGCTCGACGGCAAGGTGAATCAGCCGACCAGCGGGAATGCTGCCGTCAAGGACCCCGTGCATATAGCTAACGACAGGGTGCTTAGCCATTGGACCGCTTGCCTTTCAGGAACTGTGCGAAGGGGTCGCTTTCCTTTTCTTCAGCTATCGTCTGCACCTTGGAGCGAGCGCTGGGCGACAGGCCGAACTCGCTCAGTATCGCGGACGCCTTATTCCTAGCCTCGGTCATCATCGCTACTTCTGGTCTGGGGCGATAGACCTTACTGCCCGTAATCGTCAAAGTGACATAGACACGGCCGGTTTTTTTGATGCGCGCGCGAAGGTCGGCATAGTCACCAAGTGCTTCGCAGCCAATGGCCAGCTTCTCAAGGTCTGCCACGGACAGGACTCTCATGCTCTGAAGAACTGGCACGAGTCGAAACCACGCTTCCAACGCTTTGCCGGCCAAAGGTCGTGGGGGATTGACATCGCCGCTGGCCGTTGATGGTTGCGGTTCGTTCTTAGGCAGCGCTCGCTTGCCTGGATTGCC
>JAZDLZ010000801.1:0-6295 GCA_043801535.1 Pseudomonadota bacterium | reverse complement strand
ACCTGCTCGGGCGCCGAGCGGCCGAGGTACAGATGGATTATCGCCGGCGGGACGGGCAAGCAGACCGACAGATCGGCCGATTCCGGATCGGCTCGTATACCCCCGCCGTCGACGGCACGACTCGCTGGCTCGCCGTCGACTGCGACGGCGGCGCCGCGCACGGCAGCCCCCTCGCCGATCCGACGGCGACGGCGCTGCGGATCGTCGCCGCCGTCGAGGCGCTCGGATTGCCCGTCAGCCTCGAGAAGTCGGGCGGGGGAAAAGGCTGGCACGTTTGGATTTTGTTTTCACCGGCGGTGCCGGCGACGAAAGTTCGCGCGCTCGGATTTGCGATTTGCCCACGCGACGCGTTGCTCACCGACGGGACGGCCGCCGATCCGGAGCGCGGTCACGGTCTCGAGATCTTTCCAAAATCGAACAAGATCAAAGTCGGCGGCGTCGGTGGCATGGTGTGGTTGCCCTGGTGGGACGGCGCCCGCGGCGACGCAAACTGGTTTTTTCGTCGGCGCCCCGACGGAGCGCTCGAGGCGTACGTCCCGACCGATTTCTCGACGGCGACTGAGGCGGAGCTCGACGCGGCGCTGGCGCGCCTCGGCGTCACCGTCGGTGCGGAGCCTCGACGACGGAAGCCGACGACGAGCCGAGCGCAGACGCCCGTACGCGCGGCGACGAAGGTGCCCGCGGCCGCGCCACCGACGGAAACGGCGCTGGCACCGACGAGCACCGACGGAGATCTGGCGCAGAGCAGCGAATCTGCCGACGACGAGCCGTGGCGGCAGTGGCGCCACGAGGCGCTCGCGACGCTCGATTTGTCGACGGTGTACGGGGACCTGCTGACCGGCGGCGACCAGGGCGGCGGCTGGCTCGAGTGTCGGGACCCCTCGTCACCGTCGGGCGACCGCAGCCCGTCGGCCGGCGTCGCCGACGGCAGCGGCGACGTAGAACGAGGCACGTTTCACAGTTTTCGCGACGGGCGGAGTCTTTCGATTTTCGATTTTCTCGTCGAGCGCGGGCTGGCCACGGACTTCCGCGCGGCTTGCGAGTTCGTCGCTGAGTTGAGCGGCGTGCCGGTGCCAGCGACGAGACACCGACGCGCCACCGACGACAAACGGATCGAGATCGTCCTCGGCACCGACGAGAAACGAGTCATCGATGAGGCGATCGCGGCGCTCGCCGAATGCAAAGCGCCGATCTTCCAGCGCGGCGGATTCCTCGTCCGCGTCGTCTCGTCACCGACGGTGGGCACGATCTCGCGCGGCGAAACGCCCCGAATCGAGATCCTGCCCGAGGCTGCGCTGCGGACGTTACTCACCGACGGTGGGATCGAGGTCGGCTCCTGGATCACCGACGCGGACGGCAATCCGAAATGGAAACGTGAGCATCCGCCGACGTGGTTGGTGCGAGGCTGCGCCGCCACCGCCGAGTGGACGGGCATCCGGCCGTTGACCGGCGTGATCTCGACGCCGACGCTCCGACCGGACGGCAGTCTGCTCGTCGAGCCGAGGTACGATGCCGCGACGGGATTGTTGCTGGCACCGACGGAGCCAATCGATCCGATCCCCGACGCACCGACGCGGGCGGACGCGCTGCGCGCCGTCGAGCAGCTCCTCGAGACCGTCTGCGATTTCCCGTTTGCCGGCGACGAACATCGAAGTGCATGGCTCGCTCTCGTCGGGACGATTATGCTCCGGCATCTCATCGACGGACCGTCGCCGTTATTTCTCGTCGACGCCAATGTGCGTGGCGCGGGCAAATCGCTGCTCGCGTCGGTGGCGGTCCTGATCGCGACGGGACGTGAGCCGCCCGTCGCGAGCTGGGCGGCAGACGAGAGCGAGCAACGCAAACTCGTCACGTCGCTGGCGCTCGCGGGTGACTCGGTTTGCCTTCTGGATAATGTGACCGGCGTCCTCGGCGGCGGGCCGATGAATGCGGCGCTCACGTCGACGGGGTGGCAAGATCGCATACTCGGCCAATCGAGGACGACCGGGCATCTGCCCTGGCGATGTGTCCTCATCGCAACGGGCAACAACTGCTCGCTCGCCCCAGATACGCCGCGCCGGACACTCCCGATCCGTCTGGAAAGCAGCGAGGAGAGGCCGGAGGATCGCGACGGATTCCGGCGGTCAGATCTCGTCGCCTGGGTGCGCGACGAGAGACACCGATTTGCAGCGGCGGCGCTCGTCATCGCGAGGGCGTGGCACGTCGCCGGTCGCCCGACGACGCGACTCCGGCCGATGGCGCTGTACACGGCGTGGACGTCGATGATCCGCCAGCCGCTCGCCTGGCTCGGGTTGTCTGACCCGGCGGAGACGCAGCGTTCACCGACGGCGCCGGAGGAGCGCGACCGGTCGGAGCTCGTCGGGCTCATCGAGGGGATCGGCGAGCTGGCCGACGAAGAGTGGCTCACCGCGGCAGAAATCATTGAGCGGATTGGCCAGGCCCCGGGCGGCACCGGCGAGACCCTCCGCGGCGTGCTCAGTGAGCACCTGCCGGCTCGCGACGGGAAGCTCCCGGGGGCAAAGGCCCTCGGCACCCGGCTCCGCCGCTATGTCGGGCGAGTGGTCGGTGGGCGCGCGATCACGACACGAGCGGGGAGAGCCGGGCGAGCCCTATGGCGCGTCGAGCCTGCGAAAGGACCGAGAGGCGAGCCATGAGGAGGAAGGGCGGGAGGGTCCGAAATGGTTGGACTGGTTGGACTGGTTGCTCAGTTCCCTCACGTTCCCCATTTCGTTTTTTCGGCTTCCCACCTCTTTTCCCCCGGTGTTGCGGGGACGATTTCGGGACTGGCGAGGAAAGGTCCAACCAGTCCAACCAGTCCAACCATTTCCGACGGTGGCGGGCATTTGCCACGTTGTCACCATGAGCAACCAACGTCCAACCAGTCCAACCAAACCTAGTAAGCTAGCTTACAAATTCGAGGGTTTTGCCGACAGCCCCCTACATATTTCGGCGAAATCCGAAGCGTTTCGGGATTAGGAGCGTGCCATGCGGTTGTCCGAGCTACTCAATCAGCGACTTCTTGAGCACCCGGAGCTATCGCTCCCAAAGGCCCCGGCATTTCGGGGGGACCCTCCGTCCCCTTTGTGCTGGGTCGTCTCGGTCTGCCCGTTCTGCCTCTGGGCGCATGGCCACTACTTCCCCCCGGGCGAGTTTCCGGCTGACGCACCGCTTCCCGGGCGGCCTTTGCTGTCGCAATGCGCCGAAGGGCAGCGCTGGTACTGGCCGGTTCCCGAGACGGGTGATTTGGTCCACATCCCCTTCGGTTGGGACGAGCGGTTGCGCAACAAACTCCGGGCACGGCGACTCCCTCTGCCGGCGCCGCTGCGCGAGCAAAATGTTTGGCCGAGTCTCTGGTTGCCTCGCGACTTCGGGTCTCGTCGGCGCCGTCGGAGGTCACGATGACTTCGCCGCGGGCAGCGGCCTACGTGCGGGTTTCGACGGTGCGACAGGATTCTGAGAATCAGGTCCCGTCGCTGCTGCGCCTCTGTGAGGCGAGAGGCTGGTCAGATCCAGCGGTTTTCTCCGAGACCGAAAGCGGCGCCAAGACCCGACCCGTTCTCGACGAGGTTTGCCATCGAGCAACGCGAGGGGAATTTCGCGTCATCATCGTCTGGGCACTCGACCGGCTCGGCCGCAACATGCACGAGGTCATCAACAGGGTCCGCTCTCTCGACGCTGCTGGGGTGAGGCTCGTTTCGTTCTCCGAGGGGTGGCTGGATACGTCGGGCCCGGCCCGCGACTTGCTACTCGCAATTTTCGGTTGGCTCGCTCAGTGGGAGCGAAACCGCCTGATCGAGCGCACCCGAGCCGGCCTTGCCAGAGCGCGAGCACGAGGTCGTGTACTCGGCAGGCCTCGGACTGCCGATCCTGACGAAGTTGCACGTTTGCGAGGGCGAGGGCTCTCGTGGCGACAGATTGCCCGTCAGCTCGAATGCAGCACTGGGGCTGCGAGACGGGCTGCCCAGTCGGCGCTCGTCGCCTGTGCCGAAAACCCCCCTTCAAACGGGGCTCCTGTCTCCGTCGGGAACGAGGTGGCTAGATGACCTATGACGGAATCGGTCCTTTTCGACAAGCCCTCGCTGGCCCGAGGCTGGTGACAAGTTCATCGGAGGGGTTGTTTGTTGAGTGGCCTGACGCCGAGGTCTGGCTTGAAGCACGCCAGGACCCCGTATTCCGCGCCTGGCTGCGTGAGGCACGCCCGGCTGGCGCGGCACCCCAGGCGGACGCTGCCCGTGCCCAGGAATGCAGCCAGGCACGCCTTGCGAGGCTTTCCCGCCAGCTTGCCAAGCGAGCCGAGGTCCGGGCTGTCCGCCTGCCCTTGCCCCGGATGCTGTTGCTAGGCCGGCTACCATGTCGCCGCCCGAGGTCCCGAGCTTCGCGGCGCCGAGCTGCCCGGGCAGCGCCTTCTGGCCCCTGGGATGGCAGCAGCGGCCTGTCCTTCGCAGGAGGTCGGCCGTGAGGCGCCGGTTGGAGCAGGCGCCGGCCATCCGCCAGGCGCTGGTCGAGGCGCTCGTGGTTCTTGTCGACCAGTTGTCCGACCCGGAGCGCGCGTTGCTCGCCGGTCGCTTGCAGGACGGTCACACAAATGACAACCTGGCAAGTATGACTGGCGATTCGCTGCGCACAGAAAGGAGCGAAACATGGCGCGGCGAAAACTATCGCTCACCAGGGTTGTCACCGTCGGTGAGCGGCATGGACAGAGATTCCGAAATCGGTACTGTCTCGACGGAGAACGCGTATCTGACTCATTTGAGAGCGAGGCTGAGGCAAAGGCGGCAGCGGCGCGGTTCCGCAGGGAGCACGCCGGCGAGGAGAGCCCAACCGTGAGTGCGGTCCTTGACTTGTGGTTGGCTCGCCGGCAACAGGAAGGCAAGAGGGATTCGACCGGACTGCCTGCTGCCTTGCGACTCTTGCTCCACGATCATCTGGATGCTCCCATCAGCACTGTGACGCATAGTGACATGGCGCGGCGCTACGAGCACCTGGCGCGGGAGTACGTTTCACCGACGACAGAGAAGCCGCTTGCAGCAGCAACCCACCAGAGCGCGCTACAGTGGACACGGGCTGTGTTTGGTTGGGCGCGGGAGCGGGGGTGGGTTCGCAAGAATCCGTGCGCCGACGTGAAGCCCATTGGCGTCAAGAACAGGCGCAAGCCGCAGATCGAGACGCTAGCAGAGCTGCACAGATTCAGGGACGCAGTGATGAAGCGAGCACAAGCCGGAGACACAACCTCCCTCGGGATTCTCATCGCCTTGTATCTTGGCGTGCGGTCGGGCGAGGTCCGAAGCATCCGCGCACGGCACGTTGATCGTGGTGGAGCTCCTCGCCTGGTTGTCGACGGCACAAAGACCGAGAATGCACGGAGGGCGGTGTTGGTGCAGGTGCCAGAGCTGTGGGCTCTGCTTTGTCAGGCGGCAGACCGGGCGCAGTCACCAGACGAAAGGCTCGTTGATCGATGCGCCTCAACGCTCTGGCGGGGCGTCAAGGTGATTGCAAAAGCCGTCGGCCTGGGTGCGCGAGCCGAGAAGATCACTTTCCATTCTCTTCGCGGCACAGCAGCCTCGCTCGCGACACAAGGCGACGTAGCTGGCCGAGCGATCGCCGATTTGCTCGGGCACTCAAGCTACGCCACGACCGCGGCGCACTACGCTACACCAGCGTCGCAAGAGGAAGCGCAGCAACACACTCGGTTTCGAGTGCTGGCCGGCGGGAGAGCGAAAACGGCTGGGGTGGATTCAGACGAATATCCACCCCAAGCAGATTCGGGCGCCGCAACTACGCAGAATCAGGCAGAGAACGCAGCCCGTTTTGGGCCGCAATTCTAGTGGCAGGATTCTTGCGTTTCGACCGCGACCGCGACCGCGAGGGATCGACCGCGACCGCGACCGCGACCGCGACCGCGACCCACTGGATCCGCAACCATCAAATTCCGTGTGATTCCAGCATCCAAGCAGCCGTCTCCTCTGACGGTGTCTGTCGAAGCAGACATCCACAATGCCGCCGTTGCACGTCGCGCCGTGGCCCTGAAACTATCCCCGGCGCCAGTTTCGGGGCCACAAGAGAGGTCCCGGCGGACTTTTATTCCGGCGAGGGTCTGTACGAGGTGAATATCAGTGCGATTCCGATCACTTCGATGGATCCGCAACCAGTGGGTGCGACCGCGACTGCGACCGCGACTGCGACCGCGACCGCGACTGCGACCGCGACTGCGACCGCGACTGCGACCGCGACTGCGACCGCGACTGCGGCCGCGACTGCGATACTTCGATCGCGATCTCCCGACGAGACGATTCAT
>JAZDLZ010000783.1:0-2342 GCA_043801535.1 Pseudomonadota bacterium | reverse complement strand
GACGGAATGACGGTCAAGAGACTCTTGGTCTTGTGGTGTGACGCGACTGGTCATACTGAGGTTATCGGCCGCCCGCGTTGGAGGTTGCTTGTAGCTCGAGGGATGAATCGTCCCGTCGGGAGATCGCGATCGAAGTATCGCAGTCGCGGTCGCAGTCGCGGTCGATCCCTCGCAGTCGCGGTCGAAACGCAAGAACCCTGCCGCCGTTTTAGGGTGATTCCCTGGAACTTGCTTCGCCACCCGCGTTCCGTCACGATTGTTCGTCCAGACCTCCAGGGTTTGGAGCCGCGCAAGCAGCCATGCCGCCAGCAGTGAGACATCCTTGGCATCGTCGTTTCGAGCACGAGCAGCTCGTCTGCCCGGCGACGGCGACGCACTGGCTGGCACCGAGCACCTCTGCTCCCGCCGCCGGGAGAGATGAGGCGTGAAGGCCCGGCAAGAGCTTCTCGACGCCCTGGCGCGCTCCCGTATCGAGGAGCTTGACGAGGAATACCACGCCTACCGGCCGGCTCGCCGCTTTAGCCTGCTACTATCGTGGCTTGGTGGTTGGCTTCGGGCAAGGAAGCAGGTCGTAATCGACCCCCTGCCGACGGTTGGCAGCGCGGAGGTAGGCATCAGCTACGCGGGTCATGTCAGCGTGCTCTTGCGCTATGCGAGTGTCGGTATTGCCATCAATCCGGTGCTCGCTCGTCGGGCTGGCCCACTCGGTCTAGCCCCGCGGGTGGTCGAGCCCGGGCTTCGGCCCGCCGATTTCGGTCAAGCCGACCTCATCCTGATTACCCATGCCGAGAGCTCACATCTCGACCTCCGTACCCTGCGGTGTTTGCCCCGCGAATCGACAGTGATCGTACCTCCTCGCTGCGCCGCGCTCGTCGGCAGGATCGGATTCGCCCGAATCGTCGAGCTCGGCATTGGCTATACCTACCAGCACCGGGACGTCGAAATCGAGGCCACCTCGGTACGCAACGACGGTGGACGTCGACCAGCCTGCGCCTATGTTATTCGTGGCGACGGACCAAGTGTCTTCTACTGTGGCGGGAGTGGGTACTGCGCCGAGCTCGGCACGATCGGACGCAAACACCATCCCGACATCGCGATACTGCCAATCGGAGGCTACCTGTCTTCTTTTTCCCCATTTTCCTTTCGCAGCAGTAATCTCAGCCCGCCCGACGCCCTGTACGCATTCGAGGATCTCTCCGCCCGAATGCTGATTCCAATCCACTGGGGCACCTTTGCGCTCTCCTACGAGTCATTCGAAGACCCGCTGATCTGGCTGCGCACTCTGGTCGCCAGGAGAAGGCTCGAGCCATACCTGACCATCCTCGAACCGGGTCGTTCAGCCATATTCCGCGGTCCGTGCACGGTATCCCCGAAATGAGGAAATGAGGGAAGCCCTCAGCCCTCGAACACCTTCAGCCACTCGCGCAAACCGCCAGGATACTCGCGGACATTGCGATAGCCGAGGCCGACGAGCCGCTCCGCGGCCCTGATACTCGCAGCTCAGCCATAGCTCGAGCAGTACACCACGACCGGTCGATCCTTGTCGGTACCGACTACCATCGCCGCGCTGGATTCGTCGACGGAGCCAGCGGGAAGGTTCACTGCGCCGGGCAAATGCTGCTGCGCGAAACTGGTGGCAGCCAGAGTATCCACCAGCACGAAATCCCGCTGCCCAGCAGCGCGCTCGGCCAGCCAGAGAGACAACTCTCTGGTACTGATTTCGTGAGGGTTACCTTCCCGTCGCCACGGCCTGCCCTGCCGCACCTGGAGCATTGCTGCCGGCCGTGCTTGCTCCAGTTCCTGCCAATGCCTGGACTGCTGAGCTATGGTCCAGCTACCAGGCAAAGGGAACGCAAGAATCGCCAGGAATTGTCCTCGGTCGAGGACGTGGAGATTGGCGTCAACGAGGTTGGCCCGGCGATGGAGGAGCTCTCGGGCGCGATCCCACCAACCGAGGAATTCCTCCTCGGTGTCGGGATTGGTCAGGGTGATTTCTATGACAGTTGTCGAATTCGTTCTCACTGACTTCAGCTCCCCGCAAATCGGGGGCCAACTGTTGCGCGGTCCCCAACGCGCCTCACCCAAATTGTGGACTCCGAACCCCGGACAACCATGGTAGGGTTGCGGCGATCATGGCAGTGGGACGATTGATCGACTGGAAGAACAACGAACGTCAATGGTTGCAATGGGCAACCATTGGCTTGGCGACAATCATTTTGTTACCGCTATTGGGCAGCTATGGCCTTTGGGATCCGCAAGAAATAACGATCGCGGATTCGGCCAGAGAGATGGCGCGACGCGGAGACTGGGGCAGCGTGCTCGGCACCAGACCGCCGCTCACG
>JAZDLZ010000771.1:0-2146 GCA_043801535.1 Pseudomonadota bacterium | reverse complement strand
GCATCTAGCCGCTGCGCCCGAACCCTGCCTCCTTGGGTCGGGACTTCCGCCAGCTCTTTCGGTTCCAGGGGACTACTAGCGGTAGTCTCCTGACTACGTAGCTTTTTCCCGCCGACTTCCACTCCGACTTCGCCGCTCAGTCCCATTTGTCTCCGACGGAGAATCGCCCTTGTCCGGCGATTCGCGCCAGAAGGTTCTTGCCTTCCGATCAGCCATAGTGTAGGACCTAACTATGCAGCTCATCGCCAAGACTATCAAGGGCCAGAAGTACTGGTACATCGTCGAGAAAGGCCGCAAGAACGGCGTCGTCACCAATGTGAAGACGATCTACGTGGGCAAGGCCGATCGCCTCGCTCAAATGCTTGCCGACCCTGGTGCCACCGAAGCCGCGTTCCCCTCCGCATTCCAGTCCCGGGAAATGGGGGCGAGCGCTGCCTTGTGGGCCGAGGCCCTGGCGCTAGAGCTCGTCGAGACGATCGATCGCGTGTGCCACGCCCGCCGCACCGACGCGGCGGTGTCCTATGGCGCTCTGTTCGTGACAGCCGCCATCCAACGGGCGATCGCGCCGCGCCCGCTCAAGAGCAGCGAGCAACTCCGCACCTGGTACGAGGGCTGTGGTCTTTCGGATCTCCTGCCTGTGGAGTCTTGCGGGCTCGATGCTCGACGGGTTGACGATGCGCTGTCGCAGCTCCGGGCGCCGGAGATCGATCGGCTCGAGCAGGAAATCATGGCCACCGTGGTGCGCGTGCACCACCTCGGCCTGGAAACGCTGGCCTTCGACACGACCAACTTCGACAGCTACGCGGGGGCGAGCAATCCCAGTCGGCTGCTCAAACGAGGTCACGCCAAGAGCAAGCGGGCGAATCTGCGAGTGCTCGGCCTGGGGCTGTTGGTCACCGCCGACGACGGGGTGCCTCTGCTGTCGTTCGTGTATCCGGGCAATCGTGCCGATGTGCGGGCCTTTCGGTCCTTCCTACGGCGTCTGAAGCAACGGCAGCGAAAGCTGGGTGTCGGCAAGGATGCGACGGTGGTATGCGACGGTGGCAATCTCTCCAAGCAGGTGGTGCAGGAACTGACTCGCGACAAGGTGCACTTCGTGGCGCGCCTGCCCACCGGTCACGCTCCCGAGGCCGACGCACTGGCCACCGCCGATCTCCTGCCGATGTCGGGTCGGCTTGCCTCGGAGGGCCGGGCCAGAAAGCTCCAAACGGCCGTGTACGGGAAGAAGCGCACGGTGGTGGCCGTCTACAGCGAGCCGATGCACAAGTCTCAGTTGCCCGGCCTGGAGCGTGATCGCCGCAAGGCGATCGAATCGCTCGCGGCCCTGCAGGCGCGCCTCAAGCGGCAGCGAGAGGGCAAGGGAAACAAGAAGCACTGGCTGACCCGGGACAGCCTGCGCAAGCGGGTGCAGGATGCCCTGACGCGGCAGTACATGTCCGACCTGTTTGTCGTCGCGACCGGCGGCACCGACGCCGCTCCGACCCTCCAGTACCAGTTCGACGACCAGGCCTGGCACCATCTGGAGACACACCGCCTCGGGCGGACCGCGATCCTGACGGACCGCGACGAATGGAGTTGTGAGCAACTCGTCGAAGGACTTCGCGAGCAAAGCCATGTCGAAGACGCCTTCCGGCAGCTCAAGGACCCCGAGTGGGCCTCCGCAGTTCCGCTGCGCCACCGGACGGACGCGATGTTACGGGTCCACGCCTTCATCTCGGTGCTGAGCCTCCTGTTGAGTCGGTTGCTGGTGCGTCGTCTGATGCGAGCCGGCGTTAAGGCGACGGTGTGCGAAGCGCTCTGGCAGCTCAGCGAGCTGCGGCTGGCGCGGATTCACTACGGCCGCGCAGCCTCGCCGTTGCTACGCAAGCTAGCGAAGGAGCGCGCGGTCCCGCCGGCACCCACGCCGCGTCAGCTGAAGCTGGTGCGTGCACTGAAACTCGGCAAGGCATTGAAGTTAGGTCCTACATCAACCGGCCAAAACTAGCGTGCCGATGCAGCAGAAAGTGCAGATCCGTACGCTAGCCAGGAGACGGCCGCTAGGCCGGCAGATGCCAGAGCCGGACGTCGGAGACCGGTGCCGGCGCCGGATGCCGGCCGAGTGGTTGTCGGAGGGGGTGCTTGCCATCCGGCCGGTGTCGGACGCCGG
>JAZDLZ010000768.1:0-2357 GCA_043801535.1 Pseudomonadota bacterium | reverse complement strand
TGTGAGCTGGGGAACCGCCATTGGAGTGTACGATCGAGTCAGTAGTCGCCATGACACTCTCCTTTCAACCCTGGCTCGGCGGAGATCCCAACACAGGACACTGTGGGTTCCTTCGATCCCCTCGATCGACGACGGAGATTGGCTCGAAACCTCAACGGTCAAGGATCTCCAGAGTGGGAGCGCTTGCAACGGTCGCGATTTGCGCTGGAGCCTTCGGGCTTCTTGCCTGTGACACTGCTGGTAACAACGACCCCGATGCAGGGCCCTGCCTCTGCTTCTCCGACGCCAATATCGATGGGCCCACACCGGACAGCCACATCCCCATTGCTCTCTGCAACCCGGTCGAGCAGACCGGTTGTGAGCTCCGCCAGAAGTGCACCTTCATCTTCAGGTCTCCCTGGCTCGGCGAAACGGGTTGCGCCGCGGTGCCGCATGGCCCGGCTCAACTCGGTGACGAATGCACCGCCGCTGGCAGTGCTGACAGCTTCCCCCACGTCGATGAGTGCGATGCCGGGCTGTTATGCTCGGACGGTCTGTGCAAGGAGATCTGCACCACCTCGCCTGACAGCTGCCCCGAGGAGTTGGCCTGCGTCCACCTCCACCAGATCTTCGAGGAGGGTATCGGCTTGTGCAATCAGGGCTGCGTCCTCCACGCCCAGGACTGCCCGGATGAGAAGGCTTGCTACCAACTTTTTGTCGATGGCTTCCCGACGGTTTGCCTTACTCCGGTTCCCGAGCCCGACACCTCCAACGACGGTTGCGTCGAGGTCGAGGGTGAGGAGCCCCAGGGCCACGGCGAGTGCTGCAGCTACAGCTACATCAACACCTGCCAGAAGCGCATGGGCTGCGTTCAGCCGAACCGATACGACGACGGCAATGTCTGCGCGGCTTTTTGCGACCCGACCGGCAGCTTCGACCCGCCTCCGCCGACCTGCGCTGACTTCGGCATCGCCGGCGGCGAGGACCACTGCCTGTCGATCGCCAAGTTCTTTGTTGATGTTCCCGACCTCGACCTATCCATCGGCTTCTGCATCATCGCCGAGGATTGGGGCCCCGCCTCCTGCTACAACGATGTTCAGGATGCCGGCGAGGACGGTGTCGACTGCTGTATCGACGGCGCTGAGTGCCCCTGCACGTTCTCCTGCGGTTAGCCTGCCGTAAGCTCCATTCGAGCCCGCCCGTGTTGCCTCGACACGAAAAGGGTAGTGGCGACCGCCTGACTAACGGCCGATTGCACCAATGGCAGAGATGCGGCCTTGTCGAGGCTGGTCGAGTCGTGTGTCCTTGCCAAGGCAATTCGGACGCCCCTCGAAGGTCGACGACCATCCGTGCTTTGACACTGGGCTCCGGGCCCTGCGAGCCCGTGAGGGCTCGCCGCCGGGCCCGCCGCCTGACGCGACCATTCGAGGTGCTGCTATCACTCGATTCTAACGTCGAAGGAATCATGACACCGATGTCGATTTCGCTTGACGGATCTGCGGCGCCCTTCAGGTCGAAGTCGAGGATGGTTGAACGATCAACGCGAGGTGACCTCAGGATCCGGTCTCGCGGACGCGATCGCTCTCGCTCCAAAAAAACTCATCGCGACTGTCGATCGCGTCGCAGCGCGCGATTCAGAGCCCCGAAAAGAGCCCATGTTATGAAGAAACATGGCGCGCTTGGCCCCACCTACTCCCGGGTTCTATCCACACCTCAGCCCGCACGGCGAGCACGAGCTTCGTCTCGAATCTCTCTGCGATAACGAGCTCCTCCGACGGCTCTCGGCCTTGATCGATCGGGATCGCCGGCTCGAAGCCGAGGTGGTGGCCCACATAGCCGAGGTCGATAACCGGCGGCTCTACCTCGGCCAGGGCTGCTCGTCGATGCACGCCTACTCCACCGAGGTGCTCCACCTCTCCGATGCCGAGGCCTATCTGCGAATCACCGTGGCCCGGGCCTCGCGCCAGTTTCCGATCCTCCTTCCGATGCTCGGTGATGGCCGGCTCACCTGTCGGGGATTGCCAAGCTGACGCCACACCTCACGGAGGAGAACGCGGAGCTCCTGCTCGGCCGCGCCGTCCATCGGTCCAAGCGAGAGATCGAGGAGCTGGTCGCCGAGGTCGCCCCCAGGCCGGACGCGCCCGAGCGGATGCGCAAGCTGCCGGCTCGCTCCGTCCGCGAGGATCGAGCCAATGTGGCGCTCCATCCGGACCGAGCAACTCAGCCGGCCCTCATTGCCGATGAGCCGAAGCCGCCTTCGAGGAAAGCGGTCATCGAGCCCCTGGCACCTTGTCGCTACAAGGTCGAGCTCACGGTGACTTCCGAGCTCAGGGACAAGCTCGAGCGAGCCAGGGGGCTTTTGCGGCACAAGGGACCAG
>JAZDLZ010000730.1:0-2440 GCA_043801535.1 Pseudomonadota bacterium | reverse complement strand
CGCGTAGAAGAACAGATTGAACATCAATCGCGTCTTCGGATTCGGCGAACTGTCAAAGATGATGTAGTCAAACTGGGCTTCAAAGGGTTTGAGACGCTCTTGAACCACCGCATTAGGGGTAGCCCTCTCCTCGTCAATGAGGCGGTTGGTCTGCACCAGGTCACCCCCGGGCAGAAAAAACAGGTTGTCACGGATCCGGCCCACCAGCTGATCAAGAGGCGTCCCCGAGACAAGCTCGAACAGGCCCTGGTTCGCCTGGACGTTGAAATACAAGGCTAGGCCGCGCGACTCGGATTCGTCCGCATCGATGGCAAGCACCCTTTTGCCGGCATCCGCCAGCATCATGGCCAGATTCGCCGCCACCGTCGTCTTGCCCTGCCCCCCCTTGGGCGAATGGATGAGAATGCGCTTTGTCATGTGTGCCAGTATGTCTGCAAGTGAGCAAGAATGCAAGAATGTATTCTGGTCAGCATATATGCACGCTCGCCTTCTTGCTTACTCGCACACTTCCACGCTTTCTTGCACGCATACTTATCAAAACACCCACGGCTTGGCTGGACGAGCCCCTGTGGGTGGCCCACGGGTGCCAACAGTAGTCTCGGTCCGGCAGTCCTCCGTTGGGCCGGGTTTCTCGCGCGCCCCTCGGTGCTTTTCCTCCGGGCGCGCAATCAAGGTGATGAGCTCGCCAAAGGATTCGCCTCCGCCTCGATGCCGAGCGTCGCGATGGCGTGCTTGTAAATGAGCTGGAGGGGACCAGGTGGGTTCGGCAGCAGAAGAACCGAATACTGGTCGAACTCCTTCACCGTGCCGCGGAGGACCTGACCGTCTACCAATCGGACGGCGAGCGCCGATTGGCGCTCCTGGATCCTCCGCAAGAATTCATCCTGCACCCGCGTGTTGCCGGGGAGTGAGTGACGCTTGTCCTCGGGTGGCCTTCCTCGGTCAGTGCCGGTAACCATCGCACCAGCATACGACGGACCGGGGTTGGTGTCGCGAAATGCGCTCTGGTGTTCCGCGCAGGAGGAAGGCGATGGGCTGGCCGACACCGGCCCAGCGGCACACTCAGTCGGTGAGCGGCGCGTTGCACTCGTTCACGCCCGAGTGGGCGCGCATCCAGTTTGAGCAGTTGAGAGGCTACGAGCAGCAACGGTTGCTCGCGTTCCTCGGCGATCTTGCGCGGCTGCAGACCTTGCCGCACTGACGAACCGTGAACCATCGACTCCTCGGCACTGGGTGTTCTTTCGGAGGCCGGAGAATCTGATCGAGCCGAGACGAGGGGATGCCAGAGGATCAGGTTGGATCGCAGACGGGCAGGAACGGTACAATAACGGGTCTACGGGAGGACCTGACCGTAGGTGTCTGCCGTCTGGCCAACGCCTCCGACCACTGACACCGAGTCCGATAGAAGGCGGTTGGTAGCCCCGGCTACAAGGCCACCACCGGCTGTGTAAGTGTGACCGATCCCGATGACGACGTTGTGGGACCCCGTCTTCTGTGACACCGCGTGAATACCATCGCATGTGCCAATGCCGCATGCCCCTGTGTTCTCGCACGGTTGCCCGTCGAGGGGACCGCCATTGCAGGTGCCCTCGGTGTCGTCTTCGTCATAGCCGACGATGAGGTTACCCTTCCCGTTGAGAGCACCGTTCGTCGTGCCTGACCCGCTCTGGACAAAAAGGTTGGCGTCGCTGATCACGATGTCGCCGTCGGCGTTGAGCTGCATGACAGCAAGGAGCTCCTCGGTCTGAGCGAGCGTCGGCTGGGCGTTCGCGAGCGAGGTGTCATGAGCCTCCAGGCGGGTTTTCATCTCCGCGAGCTGCACCTGCAACTCGGCGACCTTGGTTTCGAGGGCCACAACACGGCTCTCGGCGATACCGTTGTCTTTGGTGTCGCAGGCAACGAGGACGAGGAAGGCGAGAACTGGGATGTGTTTCATGGGGTCACTCCATCATGTCTTGGACGAGATCTGAACCACAAGCTCCGTCGTTGATAACGGGGACGTCACCGACGCCCGCGATGGTCACGGTCGGGTTGAGCGCCGGCACGGTGGCCTTCAATCGCGTGAGGAACTCATCGACATAAAGGCGCCGACCCCAGTGAAAGTCCAGTCCATAGGAAGGCGAATACTGGCGGATCAACTCAAATCCAAAGCGCGAGCGCACGAGGTAGCCGAGGGATCCGTCCTGCATGGTGTGCTGCAAGGAGACCGGGTCGAGCTCGGCGTTGGGCATCGTCAACGTCGGCTGCGCCGTCGCCGTCTTGAGCCACATCTGCAACGGCTGCCAAACGACGCCATCGAGGCCGTTCTCAGGCATCCGCCAGACATGGCGCACCTCGTCGTATGGCCAGATCGTCGAGAGCAGTCCGTCGAAGACGCTTGTTCCGAGAGTTGTGGGTAATGCCGGGGCGGTTCCGCTCGGCCAGTGACCATCAAAGCAGG
>JAZDLZ010000672.1:0-8259 GCA_043801535.1 Pseudomonadota bacterium | reverse complement strand
ACCTCCGACGGGTCCTCCCTCTCCGAGGAGGGGAACCGCGGCGCGTCATCTCCCGGGCGATCACCAAACTGGTGCAGCGCCGCGACTCGCTCCGCGCGGCGAAGCCGCGCTGCGCTCGTGGTCACTATCGCCGTTTTAGGGTGGATCAGGGCCGCAGCATGCCATTCGCCTTCGCGATCGCCGCGCCGCACTCGCCCTGCAGAATGGCGATCACTCCCCAGAACGACAACAGCAGAGCACCAATACCAAGAAGCGCCTTGGCCGGCATCCCTACGAAAAAGACCGGAACCTGCGGAGCGATTCGGCTCATCAAGCCAAGCGCCAAGTCCGCCAGAAAGAGCGTGGCCAGGACCGGCGCAGCCATGCCCAACGCACACATCATCATGCCGCCAGTGGTCGCCGCCATCACGCCAATCAGCCGCGTCCCGCTCGGTATCGCGAAGACCGGTGCCAGCGGAACCACGTCGTACGACTCGGCCAGCGCTCGCAGAAAAAGCAAGTGTCCATTGGTGAGAAATAGCACCACGATGGCGAGATGCAGGTTGAAGCTGCCAAGCATTGAAGACTGGCCGCCGGTCTGAGGGGTGAAAACACTGCCACTGCCGACTCCTCTAATGGTGTCCAACAAGCGTCCTGCCGCCTCGGCAGCGAGCAGCGGCAGAGACGCCAACAGACCCAGCAGGCTACCAACTACCACTTCCCGGAGAACCAGGAGCCCGACCAGCGGAAAGGGTCGGATGGCGATCTCCGGAACGCCAGCCTGTACGTGCGGCACCAATAACGAGGCAAGTGCCAGCGACACTGCGCTGCGCACCGAATGGGGCATGATTCGACCGCCAAACAGCGGCATGATCGCGAACACAGGAGCCACCCGGGCCGTGGCAAGAGCCAGCAGAGCTAGCAACTCCGCGAACGAACCGACCGAAGACGCTCCAAAAGTGCCAATGAGTGACAATTGCACCTCGCAGCTATGAAACCAGCCGCCATCACGTACTCGTATCGCCAGGAGATCGAAATCAGCGAATCGACGGCAAGGCCTGAAGAAGAGCGCCGAAGAATCGCACTAACTCGACACCGATCCACGGGCCAGCAACTGCCAGGGCGACGACAACTCCAATCAGCTTGGGTGCAAAGCTCAACGTTTGCTCCTGAATCTGGGTCGCGGCTTGCAGGATACTGACCACCATTCCCACCACCAATGCTGCCAGCACCACTGGAGTCGACAGGAGCACTGCCAATAGAAGACCGTCGCGGGCGACACGCAGCAGGTATTCAACGCCGGTAGTCATGGCAAGCCGCGATCTTTTTAGTGCTGGCCAAACGCAGTGCAAGCTCGGGGGTCGAGATGGCGGCATGGCGGGCGGCGGCGTTGGGTTGGGTTGCGGCGCAAGCCGCGCTGAGCTAGAGTTCGCCGCACGTTTGTGCTGGACCCCCCAACATTCCCCAAACAGGGTCCATCATCATCCAGGAGGCGACGAGCCCGATGAGCATCAGTACTCTAGCCAAGTCGATTCACGAATCGCCGACTTTGGCTCTCAATGAGCAAGCCCGGCTCCTGCGGGAGAAGGGCGAGGCGGTGGTACACCTCGGTGCGGGTGAGCCCAAGAACCCAGCCCCAATCAGTGCCATCCTCAGCTCGGCGAGCAAGCTGACCGCCGGCGATATCAAATACACCCCTGCGGACGGAATCCCCTCGCTGAAAAAGGCGATCATCCGCTACACCGAGGAGAGCTACGACAAGGTCGTTGGTCCAGAAAACATCGTTGTTTCGGCAGGCGCAAAGCAGTCTCTCTTCAATCTGCTCTACGCGCTAGTCAATCCCCAAGACGAGGTCATTGTCTTGGCGCCATACTGGGTGAGCTACCCAGAGATGATTCGCATGGTCTACGGAGTGCCGGTGATCGTCACTCCAGAGGACGGCACCTTTCATCCTCGACTGCGCGACATCGAGGCAGTCGTCACGTCGTACACCAAGGCAATCATCGTCAACAGCCCAAACAACCCCTCTGGGGTTCTGTACTCCGAGGAGTTCATCGCCTCGATCGCCGATTTCTGCGAGAAGCGAGGCATCTACCTCATAATGGACGACATCTATCACAAGCTGGTCTTCGACGGGAAGAAGGCGCCGAGTTGCTACAAGTACGCCAAGGCGGATCTCGAAACCAGCAGGGTGATATCCTTGAACGGGATTTCGAAGCTCTACGGGATGACGGGATTTCGCATTGGCTGGGTAGTTGCTCCCAAGCAGCTCTCCATCGTGATGACCAATGTCCAGACCCAGATCTCGTCGTGTACTTCGGTCGTGCTGCAGGCTGCCGCCGAAGGTGCTCTGACCGGGCTCCAGAGTGTCGTCGAGAGTCTCCGCGCAACCTTGGAGAACAACCGCAAGGTGATGGTGCAGGAGCTACGGTCGTTCAGCGGCGTAAAGCTCGTCGAACCGGATGGCACCTACTACTGCCTTCCCGACTTCCGGGCATATAGCGGAAACTCGGTCGAGCTCTGCCGCCTGCTCCTCAAGCGGGCGCTGGTCGTTACCGTCCCTGGCAAGGAATTCGGCATGGAAGGCCACCTGCGCCTGAGCTATGCCACCACCGTCAAGGACATCGTCGAAGGTGTTGCTCGCATCAAGTGGGCACTGGATCCCAACTCGCCAAACGAAATCTACATTGGCGACCGCAAGTACATCAGGGATTGGCTATGAACAACATTCTAGACATCAAAACCCCTGCTCAAGGCGAGGCGCAAGCTCTCCACGGAGACTATGGTCTGGAGCACCACGGTCTTTCGAACCTGCACACGGTCTATTGGAATCTCCCTGCCGAATCGTTGTACGAGGAGGTTGCCTTCCGCCGGGAAGGCCGCATCACCAAGATGGGTGCGATGGTGGTGAGCACCGGCAAGCATACCGCCCGCTCGGCCAACGACAAGTTCGTCGTCAAGGAGGCGACCTCCGAGGGCAACGTGTGGTGGGGTCAGTACAATCGGCCTTTCACCACCGACAAGTTCAACGACCTCGTGCACCGTCTCCAGGGATTCCTCCAGGGACGCGATCTGTTCGTTCAGGACTGTTTTGCCGGCGCCGACCCGGAGTACCGGCTGCCAATCAGAATCATCACCGAGCACGCCTGGCACTCGTTGTTCGCCCGCAACATGTTCATCCTCCCCCGCACGATGGAGGAATACCGGCGACACGTGCCCGAATTCACCATCATCTGCGCTCCTTCGTTCAAAGGCATTCGGCAGATCGACAGCACTTCCTCGAATACCTTCATCGCTCTCAATTTCGAACAGAAGCTCTGCATCATCGGCAACACCGCCTACGCTGGCGAGATCAAGAAGTCGATCTTCACCGTGCTCAACTACCTGCTCCCCCTGAACGGGGTCATGCCGATGCACTGCTCGGCCAACGTCGGCAGGGAAGACGGTGACGTCGCCCTGTTCTTCGGTCTGTCTGGCACCGGCAAGACCACGCTCTCCGCCGATCCTCTGCGCCGACTGATTGGCGACGACGAGCATGGCTGGAGCGATCAAGGCGTCTTCAACTTCGAAGGCGGCTGCTACGCCAAGGTGATCCGTCTTTCTCCGACCGCAGAGCCGGAGATCTACGCCTGCACCAAGAAGTTCGGCACCATCCTGGAAAACGTCACCTTCGATCCGGTGACCAGAGCCATCGATCTCGACGACGAGAGCGTCACCGAGAACACCCGCGCCTCCTACCCGCTCGAGTACATCGACAACTCGGTCCCGGAGAAGCTCGCCGGCCACCCCAAGAACATCATCTTCCTGACCTGCGACGCTTCTGGGGTGATGCCGCCGATCGCGCGCCTCTCACCCGACCAGGCGCTGTACCAATTCATCTCCGGCTACACGGCAAAGATCGCCGGCACCGAGGTCGGTCTCGGCAAGGAGCCAGAGATCACCTTCAGCGCCTGCTTTGGTGCTCCGTTCATGGTGCACCACCCGTACCGCTATGCTGAGCTGCTCAAGCGCAAGGCAATGCGCTACGGCGTCACCTGCTGGCTCGTCAATACGGGCTGGATTGGTGGCGCCTACGGCGTCGGCAAGCGAATCAGCATCCGCTACACCCGCGCCATGCTCAACGCTGCCCTGCAGGGCAAGTTGCAGAACGTGGAGTTCGCCCGCGATCCTGTGTTCGGATTCGAAGTGCCCACCCGCTGCGAGGAAGTGCCGCGCAACGTGCTCAGTCCGGCGGAATCGTGGCCGAGCCGCGACACCTACATGCAGAAATACCTCCAGCTTGCCGCCCGCTTCACCGAGAACTTCAGGAAGTTCGAATCTGGCTGCCCCCCAGAGATCGTCAAGGCCGGCCCCCGGCGCTGACCCCTGGCCGTCTGCCCCTAGCCCGACTTTGCCAAACTCGCCGCCAGGTGGCGGCATCGCCCACTTCAACGGGCCTCTTCCGTAGCTGAACGAGCGACGCAGCCAGCCGGGATGGATCGGCGGCGAGACTGTTCAAGTTATTTTGCGACGGCGACTAGGTATTCTGACTGCCGCTGTTCTCGGAATCGAGCTCCTGGAGCTCCTCCTCGGAGATGAGGATTGCGCCGTGTTCGTCCCGCTCGATGGCGAAGATCGTCGGATGGTCCTTCTCCAGCCGTTCCAGGAGCTGCGCTTGCCGGCGAACGAGCGAGAGTAGGCGAGCGTTGCGCCGCTCCGCGTCGAGGTGCCTCGTCGCGAGCCGCAACATCACTCGGAGGTCGAGCTGATCCCAAGGCTTGAGCAAGAACCGATAGATCGCATCCTCGTTTATCGCACGAACAGCCATATCCAAGTCCGCCTGTCCAGTGAGGATTATGCGCAGCGAGTCGGGTCGCAGCAGGCGGGCGATCCGAAGGAACTCCAAGCCTGTCATGTTCGGCATCGCGTGATCGGAAATCACGATGTCAATGGGTCTTCCCCGGAGAACATCGAGACCCTCCTCGCCCGACGACGCCTCGATGATCTCGTATCCTTCTCCGCGCAAGGTACGGCGCAACGCCGACCGCACGTGATCCTCATCGTCCACAATCAACACACTGTGCTTGCGCGCACTGCTAGGCTCGCTCTTCATTGCTGGCTCCTGCCCGCGCCGAACGGCAGCATTGGTTGCTCTGATTGGTCTCGTTCACGAATCCTATCCTTGTTTCCCGAATTCCCTAAGCATTCTGATCGGCATGCAATCAAACCGCTTGAGAGCACGCCCTGGCAATTGGGCACCGCAAATGCGTCGCGATCCAACGAGGACTGACCGTCATCCACCATGACCGAAGAATCTAGCCCTTGACAAGGAAGCTGCACATGTTCGACTGCCAGAAGCCACCGCCGCTCTCTTGTGGCCCGGCGTCTTCAGTATTGGTAACTGTGCGAGAAAGGAAGCGCAACAAGTATCTCGAGGCAACCCCGTTGGGGCAGCTTGTCGCCGCGATCCTCAAACGGTATGGCGTAGTCGAGCCACTCCAAGAGGCTCGAATAATGCGAGCATGGAAAAGCGCAGTGGGAGAACAGATCGCTGCTCGCGCATGGCCCGAACGACTCAAAGGTCACGTCCTCACCGTCGGAGTTGCCAATAGCACCTGGGTACAGGAACTGTCCTTTCTGAAACAACAAATCATCAGTCGCCTCAACCAAGGCTGCAGCGATCCGTCGCTCGTAACTGACATCCGGTTCTCGCTTGCCTCTGCCGCGGCAAGAAACGCTGGCACCGCCACAACGGCCACCAGGCCGACCGCAACTCCTGCCACTACGACAGCTCCAGGTGCTGCTCCTCCAGCCGCCCATCATGCCACCCCTGCTTCCACTCCTCCCGCTCCTGGTGCTCCCGATGCACCCGACGTTTCTGGTGCTCTCGGTGCTGCTCGCGCCCGTGACGTTGCCGACCTGACAGCGACAGCCAACGATTCCCCCGATGAACGCACAAGACGCGAAGCAAGAGAACACATTCAACAGCTGCGTCGCCGTCTCGGCCTCTGACAGGGACCTCGGCTGCCGCAACCAAACGTTTGGTTGCGGCGTGAGCCGCGCTATGGCTATCGCCAACGCCAACGCAAAAAGTTGGCGAGCATCGCCTTTCCTGCGGGCGTCATGATCGACTCGGGATGAAACTGCACGCCTTCGACCGGAGTCTCGGTGGCAGCATATCCTCGGTGGCTCAACGCCATGATCTCGCCATCCGTCGTCTCCGCAGTCATTTCGAGGACGGCAGGCAGGCTAGCTCGTTCGACGACCAGCGAATGATAGCGCGTCGCGCGGAATGGATTGGCAATGCCTCGGAAGATTCCTCTACCGCAATGGGAGATCTGCGAGACCTTTCCGTGCATGATCGTCCGGGCCCGAACAATCCGGCCGCCAAACACCGAACCTATCACCTGGTGGCCGAGACAGACTCCGAGTATCGGCAGGCGACCGGCGAAAACACGAACAGCCTCCAACGATATGCCGGCTTCGTTGGGCGTGCAGGGGCCAGGTGAGATCACCAGGTGGGACGGATTCCACCGCTCGATGTCGCCGACTGCGGCGGCGTCGTTCCGCACGACCATGACTTCTTGACCGAGCTCCTCGAAATACTGGGCCAAGTTGTAGGTGAACGAGTCGTAGTTGTCGATGAGTAGCAACACTTGTCGCTCAGGATCGAAGAGCTGCCTTCTGCGGCTCTCACCGCTGATTCTCTCCGTCGCGTGCAGGCGGTGTCAAGGACGGCAGCAGGCCCTGAACCAGAGCCCGTTGACTGGCAAACGAGATAACCGTACCTTGCCTCCATGGACAGCACGTGGAATGCCCTGCAAACGACCGATCCCGAGATTTTCCACCTGATCGTTGACGAAGAGCGCCGCCAGCGCGACAAGATTCGCCTCATCCCTTCGGAGAACTACGTCTCGCACGCCGTTCTCGCGGCCACTGGCTCGGTGCTCACCAACAAGTACTCGGAAGGCTATCCGGGAAAACGCTACTACGAAGGCCAGCAGCACATCGACCGGATCGAGACCATTGCCGTCGAGCGGGCGAAACAGGTTTTCGGCGCCGAGCATGCCAACGTTCAGCCGTACTCTGGATCGCCGTGCAATCTTGCGGTCTACCTGGCATTCCTCAACCCGGGCGACACCGTCATGGGCATGGCGCTGCCTCACGGGGGACACCTGACCCACGGATGGAATGTCTCCATTACTGGGCGCTATTTTCGCTCGGTACAGTATGGAGTTCGAAAAGAGACCGGCCGCATCGACTATGACCAGGTACGCGACCTGGCACAGCGCGAACGGCCGAAGCTGATGTGGGCTGGCGGCACTGCTGTTCCTCGACAGATCGACTTTTCGTCGTTCGCCGAAATCGCCCGCGAGGTAGGAGCCGTCTTGGCCACCGACATTGCCCACCTTGCCGGCCTGGTCGCCGGCGGAGCTCACCCGTCCCCGGTTCCTTTCGCCGATGTCGTCACCACCACGACTCACAAGACTCTGCGCGGCCCGCGCGGAGGGATGTTCCTTGCGCGAGCCCAGCACGCCCAGGCTCTCGATCGGGCAGTGTTCCCTGGCCTGCAAGGTGGGCCGCACAACCATACGACCGCAGGTATTGCTGTCGCATTGAAGGAAGCACTGCAGCCGGAATTCAAAGCCTACGCCAATCAAATCGTGGCCAACGCACGTGCCTTGGCTGCGGCGCTGCTGGAGAAAGGGTTCGACCTTGTCTCGGGCGGAACGGACAACCACCTGATACTGATCGATCTGACCAACAGGGGTCTCCCGGGGAAAAAGGCAGCGAAGGCGCTCGACCGCGCCGGCATCGAATTGAACTACAACACCGTGCCGTTCGACCCCCGCAAGCCTTTCGATCCGTCCGGCATCAGGCTCGGCACCCCAGCAGTCACCTCGCGCGGGATGCGCGAACCGGAAATGAAACAGATCGCAGCTTGGCTCGACTCGATTGTCGCCTCACCCGACGACGAAAGCTTGGCCGCCAGAGTGGCTGCCGAAATATCGAGCTTCTGCCAAGCATTCCCAGCTCCGGGCATTCGGATCACCGACTAGAGCACCGAGCGGCGCTCTAGCAGCCCCCCCCCTCTCTCTCTCTCTTCACTGCCTGGCGACCAACCCTCCCACCAGCCTTCAAACTGGCCTACTCACCTACCTGCCGGGTGTGAACAAAAGCCGTTGGTTGTGCTGTTCCCTGTGCCTAGTCCCTAGTTCCTTGTTCCATTCCTCTTTCGAGGTGCTATTCTCGCCGCAGCAATCGGCGGCGCGACGGTGACATGGCACTCCAATGAATGGC
>JAZDLZ010000671.1:0-3027 GCA_043801535.1 Pseudomonadota bacterium | reverse complement strand
GCAACGCCACGGCGCAAGAGCGGCGCTGTCTCGTGGAGACTACGTCCAAGCGAGAGCGATGCTCAGGAGCTCGCTACAAACTAGCGACTCCCCACTTTCGCGCGCCCTACTCTGGAAGCTAGGACGCGACCGCCTGCTATGGCGGAAGCCATTCTCCGATCTGGTCTACGACGTTGCGTTCGCTCCCGACGGCAAGACTATCGCCGCTGGCTGCCAAGATGGTCTCGTCTTTCTCATCGACGCCGACACGACCGCTACTCAGGTACTACGGGGGCGAGGATGGCAAATAATGAGTCTCGCCTACTCCCCTGCCGGGCGATATCTCGCGTCGGGCAACGGGGAAGGCTTCGTGCTCCTCTGGGATCTGGAGAAGGGCACCGCCATGCAGCTCGGAGAGTCTGGCAGCGGTATTCCCGATGTAACCTTCAGCCACGACGGCAAGCTCTTGGCGACAGTGCGCAACGGTGAGCTCGTCGAGCTCTGGCAGGTACCTTCCGGAACCAAGGCAGGAACGTTGGCGAGCCCGACCGAGCGCCTGGTTGCCATCGCCTTCAGCCCCGACGATTCGCTGCTGGCAGCAGGCGGCAGCGCCGGCAGTCCGATGGTGTTCGATCTGGCGACTCGTCAAGCGAGGTATTCGGGCCTGGCCACTGACGACCTACCGGCCACCGGAAAGAACGAACGACCTGCCAGCCCAATCTATGCAGTGGCTTTCAGCGGCGACGGGAGCCTCATCGCTACTGGCAACGGCGACGGAACGGTTCGCCTCTGGGAGGCAGCGAGCGGCACACCCCGCGGCGAGCTCTTCTCCGGACACACCGATTCGGTAAGGGGCCTTGCCTTCGACCCGAGCAGCCAGATGCTCGTGTCTGCCAGTCTCGACCGTACCGTAAGGCTCTGGGATGCCCGCACGGGACAAAGCACGCTGACTTTCCGCGGCCACAATTCCGAAGTCACTTCGGTCGCCTTCAGCCCGGACGGACGATTAGTCGTCTCGGCAGGGTTCGATCAGACGGTCAGCCTTTGGCAGGCATCGACGCGGAGCGAGCTGGCGGCAAAGGAGCCAGCGGGCCACGAAGCAGCAGCGATTGGCCTGGATGTGAACGCGGACGGCACCCTCCTCGCCTCCGGCGGAGGAGATCATACTGCCCGGCTCTGGGACGTCGCTTCTGGACGGCAGCTGGCAGTCCTCTCCGGTCACACTGGACGATTGCAGGGAGTCGCCTTGAGTCCCGACGGACGGCTACTGGCAACAGCAGGCATGGACAAGACGATCCGTCTGTGGCTGATTTCGGCATCGACACCCGAGAATGGAAGTCCCGCGACAGCGTCTGCTCGGCAGCACCAGGTGCTCTCTGGCCATCGCGGGCTAGTGCGGGTGGTGGCATTCAGCCCCGACGGCTCGCTCCTCGCCTCCGGCAGCGACGACCGCACCGTTCGCATCTGGGATATTGCCAACGGAACCGAGCAACGGACCCTGGCGGGCTTTCACACTGGCATGGTCTACGGAGTGGCGTTCAGTCCCGACGGGCGGTGGCTGGCGTCGGGCGACGGAAGCATAGCCCTGTGGGAAGTAGCCAACGGCAAGCTCGTCAAGAGAATCGAAGGGAGCGTGCCGATCGCCTTCAGCCCGGATGGACGTCGACTTGCCATGGCGGAAAGCAGTGGTGCCATCATGGTCCGGGACGTCGTGAGCGGCACGAGCAGAGCTCTCGGCAACCAGCCACCTCCTCTTGGCTGGCCGTCGTTCGATCCCACCGGGACGAAACTGGGGGTTCCTGGCTCGGACGGAACCTCTCGAATCTGGAATCTCGACTCTGGCGACTCCGTCACCCTGCGTGGTCATCAAGGACCTGTCCGCACCTTGCGCTTTGCTCCTGACGGTGCTCAGGCCGCAACGACTGGTCAGGACGGCACCCTGCGGTTGTGGGATGCCACCACTGGTCGGCCAGTATGGCGAGCGCCCGCCCTGCTACCCACAACGCCGCCCCGTCTGTTCAGCCACTTGGGTTGGTCTGTCCTTGGCCAGGTCAGAAGAACTGGCACGACTCTCGAGTCTTCCGCTTCTCCTTCCTGGCAGCAAGCGATTGCCTCCCGAGCCCACCGAGCATCCCAGACTCTCGACGGCAGTCTCGGTTGCCTGCAGACCTTCGACGACGAGGTCGAGATGTGGAGCATGACCAGCGACCACAAGCTCCACAGCGCTCGCCTGGCCGGAACCGAAAGCTTGGAAGCCTCCCTGCTCGGCTGCCTGTTGCTTGCCGAACGAAAGGCCATGCTGCTGCTTCCCTCGGGATTACTCCGTTTGCTGGCCACGGAAGCGACTGCCTGCGCCTGGTCAGGCAGCGACGTGCTACTCGCTGCCGAACGACGGATCGCGGTGGTCGATCCGACGACAGGCGCTATCAAGTCCGAGTACGCAACCGAGCCAGGCGTATCGGCGTTGACTCGGGCCAGTACCAGTACCGGGAAATGGTTGCTGCTCGGGTTTCGCGACGGGCAGATCCAACTCGTCTCCACCACCAGCATCACGGAGAAACCGAGTTTTGGCTTCGAGGGCGTCCGCTCGAGCCGAGTCGTACGGGTCGTGGAAGGACCTACGGGCACGATTATCGCTGGCTATGCCAATGGGTTTCTTGGCGTGTGGAGCACTGCCAATGGCGTTCTCCTCGACTCGTTCAAACTGCACGGACCACTGACGCACATTCTGATTCTCGACGATACTCTCCACGCCGCGACCGAGCTTGGCGACTCTCTTGTCGTCGATCTCGGCGTCTTCGACCACGACTACTGCACTCTGCTCCACCGGATGTGGAAGACGGTGCCAGTGCTGTGGGAGGATGGTCTGCCGGTGCTCCGCCCTCCACCACCGGGCCACGAGTGCAGCCAACGGGTGTGAACAAAAGCCGTTGGTTGTGCTGTTCCCTGTGCCTAGTCCCTAGTTCCTTGTTCCATTCCTCTTTCGAGGTGCTATTCTCGCCGCAGCAATCGGCGGCGCGACGGTGACATGGCACTCCAATGAATGGC
>JAZDLZ010000656.1:0-3227 GCA_043801535.1 Pseudomonadota bacterium | reverse complement strand
CGATGCCCGAGTTCTCGACACGAGACACCGCCTCCTTGGTCACCTTTTCCATGTCGATCAGCTTCTGTGCTTCCTCGGTCGTCAAGATCTCCAGCGCCTCGGGCACACTGACCTTGCGACGTTTGGTACGCCTTCCTGCCGAGCCAAAGAGATCGCGCATCGAAGCCAACCCCATTTCCTCGACTCCGGCCGTGGAGAAAATCTGCAGAAACGGGTTCGCTTCGTCGGCAGCTTCGATCTCGACGACGCGCTTGTCGAGCTGCCCGGCGCGCAGCATGGTGCGCAGCTTCTCACGGGTTGCCTGCTCCGAATCGGACGGTACTGGCTGTGGCGCCTGCGGTGGTGGCGACGGCGCTGCTCCAGCATCTTGATGACGGTCGGCAGCGGCGCGTGGCCGCCGGCTCGGTGGACGGAGCACATCGAGCAAGCGCTCCTCCGCTGCTTCGCGCGCTTGCGGTCGCACCTTTTCTTGCTCTTCGTCCTTCACCAACTTGACCGAAATCCCGGTCAAGTCGCGAACGATCGAATCGACATCCCTACCGACGTAGCCAACCTCGGTGAACTTCGATGCCTCGACCTTGATGAAGGGCGCCGAGACCAGGCGAGCCAGCCTCCGGGCGATCTCTGTCTTGCCCACTCCGGTAGGTCCGATCATGATGATGTTCTTGGGAGCAATCTCGTCGCGGAGATGGTCGTCCACCTGCTGGCGTCGCCAGCGGTTGCGCAGGGCAATGGCAACCGCGCGCTTGGCAGCATGCTGGCCGATGATGTAGCGATCCAGCTCCTCGACGATTATCCGCGGGGTCAGCAGTCTGGTGTCGGTAAAAGCCATGCTACAGCTCCTCAGCAACGATGCGTGAGTTCGTATAGATGCATATCTCGGCGGCCACTCCCATCGCGGTCTCGGCGATCTGCCGCGCGTCGAGTGTCGTGTGACGGAATAGCGCCCTGGCCGCAGCCAGTGCATAGGCACCGCCAGACCCGATCGCCGCAATACTTTCGTCCGGCTCGAGGACCTCACCATTCCCTGACAGAAGGAACATCCGCTCGCGGTCCGCGACCAGAAGCATCGCTTCCAGCCGTCGCAACACGCGATCGGTACGCCAGTCCTTGGCCATCTCGACTGTTGCCCTGGCGAGGCTGCCACTATACTCCTTTAGCTTGCCTTCCAATCGCTCGAACAGAGCGATGCCATCGGCTGCGGAGCCGGCAAAGCCAGCGATCACCTTGCCGTCAGCCATCCGACGAATCTTGCGCGCCCCACTCTTGACGATGGTAACGCCGAGAGTTACCTGTCCGTCGCTGGCAATCACGACCCTGCTGTCACGACGCACACAGAGGACAGTGGTAGCCGAAAAGGTCTTCACGGGTTCTCCTTCTTGCGAGTCTTGCGGACACGGGCGTGCGGATGGGCGCGGTCGTACACCTCCATCAAGTGATCGAGGGAGACCTTCGTATAGATCTGAGTCGACGAGAGGCTGGCGTGACCGAGGAGCTCCTGGATCGAACGCAAATCGGCTCCACCGTCGAGAAGATGAGTCGCGTACGAGTGTCTGAGCGAGTGCGGCGTGGCTCTTGGCGTGCCGGTCGTCGCGCAGTAGTGATCCACCATGCGCTGTACCGACCGTGGCGTCAGCCTGGTGCCGCGAAAGTTGACGAACATGGCGACTCCGTCGGAGTTGGAGCCGCGACCCGAGTTGCGGTGAGACCTCGAGCTCGGGCCTGTACCTGTACCAGTGCCTGTACCTGTGCCAGTGCCAGTACTGGAAGTACCAGCGCGAGCACCGGTACCACTGCCGGAGACCGAGGTTCCTCGCACCGCCAGGTATTCCTCCAGAGCAGCGACGGCCTTCGATCCGAGAGGAACGATTCTCTGCTTGCCACCTTTGGCCGAACGCACTCTGACCAGCGCACACCCGTCGGACGTCGTGACATCGCCGACGTCCAACCCGCAGCACTCGGAAACGCGGAGCCCGGCACCATAGAGCGTCTCCAGAATTGCGCGATCGCGTAGCACCCGCTCCCGGCGAAACCTGACCGCGGCCGCGCTGTCTCGCCGTCGCACACCACCCGGCGAGCCCCGCGAGTCTCCGCCGTCCCTCACGCTCCCCGCACAGCCCTCCGCTGCCAGCGCCAGGCAGTCCTTTCCGCGAGCCGGTGATTCCTGCCCGCCAATCGCCAAACGGGCGACCGGAGCCTCAACCAACTTGAAGGCATCGTCGACAGACAACGCCCTCGGCAAGGGCCGACCTCGCCTTGGCGACCGAACCAGCGTTGCAGGATTCTCTTTCAACTCGCCTCGCCTAACCAAAAAACGAAAGAACGTTCGCAAGCTGGACAGCTTGCGGGCAATGGAAGCAGCATCATTCCGGCCAAACAGCGCCGCAAGGTATCCACGCAAAGCAACAGTGTCAACCTCGGCTGGCACTGGATCGTGCCCGTGTCGTTCTGCATACACCCGACGGAATTCCTCGACGTCACGAAGGTAGGCCAACACAGTGTGCCTGGAAGCGCCTCGCTCCGATCCCAGGTAATTGCCGAACGTCACAACCGATTGCTGCCAGGCTATTGCCATCGTTGCTGCCTTTGTCGTTGTCGTTGTCGTCGCCTTTGCCTGTGAATCTGTCTTTTCCGCAGCTTAGGAGCCGTCGCAGAATAACTCGAACAAAGTATCGGCGATGAGGCGCCCGGATGGCAAGGAGCGAGGAGGACGCATACTCTCGGTATGAAGCGGGGGGGCGGCGAGGGCTCGCAGCCGCCCTACACCGACGAGCGACGCAGCCAGCCGGGATGGATCGGCGGCGAGACTGTTCAAGTTATTCTTTGGGGGAAACCCGGAAGCAGCAGCGGATTTCCGCGTGCCGTTCCCTCTTGGCGGTTCTTGTCTGTCTGGTCTCCACTGTCTCTCGGGTTTCTGTGCGGAGAACGTCTGTTGTGCCACTGCCTGTTCAGGCCCATGCAAGGTCTGCGACATGACTGGAAGCGTCGGTACCTGCGTGTCGGTGCCAACCGGACAGGATCCGTCGGAGGAGTGCGCCGGGGCAGGAGTCTGCGGTGGCACCTGCAACGGTGAAGGTGCTTGCCAGTTTCCGGTGACCGGCACTGCTTGTGGCGTTTGTGCCACCTGCGACGGCGCTGGCGCATGCTCGAGGGTCCCGGATGATGATGATGCCTGCGGGACGATTGATTGCGACGTGCTCGACACTGCCTGTCGGGACTACGCGGAC
>JAZDLZ010000655.1:0-2535 GCA_043801535.1 Pseudomonadota bacterium | reverse complement strand
GTGGTCTTGAGGCGCGCTAGCGCCGGATCAGGGGGACGGACGCAGCCTTGCCGGATCGAGCGCTCGAGATAGGAATACGATGTACTCGATTGCCATCGTTACCGTTGCCGAGAAACCATAGCAGCAGACCGCAGTGTAGGCAGTCGGCGGTATCACAAGAAAGCGCGGTCCGGGCAAAACGTCTCTGGCGTAGTGCTCGCCAGCAAGGATCCAGGCAGCACTGGCTGGCACCAGTGCCAGGATCAGGCCCACCAGCACCAATCCTGCGGCAGCAGCAAGACGCTGGCGCGGAGAGGCTCGTCCAGCGAGCGCGTACCAGGCCGAGCCCAGGTTGGCCAGTGCCGCCACCAGTCCGTAGAGCAGAAGCTTATAGGCCAATGGTTCGCGCGAAGGCAGCATCGAAGGCGACAGGAATCGTTCGAAGACAAGGACCATTGTGTAGAACGTCAACGGAAATGCTGGCACGGCTATCAAGAGTACCCGACGGTCCAAGCAGACAATCCCGCGCCTGGCCAGTCGGGCAACCAATGCTGCCGCAAGGACCACGAGTGGAGCCACCAAGGCACCGCGTCTGGAACGAGAAACCAGCAGGCGTTGTCCTGCCTCGCGTTCGAGCGTGTCGAGCATCGGATGGAGCTCAGCATGGCGTTGCCGATCGGCGACAGCGAGCGCGGATTGTTCTGCTGTGCCAAGGGCTAGTGCGTGGACAAGGGTCTGTCCGAGAGAATGACGAGGTGCCGGCAAGCCGAGAAGCGTGCCAACGGTCGGAGCAACATCGACAAGGCAAGCGTCGAGGACCGTGGCGCCCGCTCGAATGCCTGCACCGGCCATGATCAGGGGAACGGCAACGACCTCTGGCTCGGTGCCGCCGTGTCCTCCGCTATCAACGTGACCGTGGTCGGCGACGACAACTAGCGCGTTGACGTTCAGGTCGAAGTCACCCAGGAGGCGGGAGAGCAAGTCATCTACTTGTGCCACAGCGTGCCGGTACTCCCGCGAGACCGCTCCCCATCGGTGGCCGGCGCGGTCTACTCCGTCCAAAAGGAACACTACGAGCTCATCGTCACGTTCGAGCACGGTACGGGCGGAGCGTTCCATTCCCTGTGGCCAGGGGGCAACAACCCCTTCGTCGAGGTGGCCAGCGAACATCTTTGGCAGCCCAGCAGTGCCGTCGGAGAGATAGATAGCTCGCATGCCCGCAGCCCTGACGCGGGCAAAGAGGCTGTCAAACAGCACCGGGGGCGCATAGTTGTTGGTTCGTGTTCCGCTCCGACGAGGGTCGACGCCAGTGAAGAGCGCCACGTAGTTGGGATAGGAGAGCGTTGGAAAATGGGCGAAGGCGCGGGCGTCGATGCCGGCGGTTCTCATTCCGTCCAGAAAAGGGCGGCCGTATGAGGCGTCGAGCCGCAGACCGTCGACTATCACCAGCACTACTCGGCGCGCCAAGCGACGTGTTGGGTTGCCAAGCGGTGGTGACGCCGATGCCAGCGCTGGCCTTGCCGTATTGAGCGAAGGCAAAAAGTCAAGCGCAGCTTGGGCTGATTTGATCGCCAGGGATACTGCCGCAATCAGCAAGACCAGGGCGACAAGCATTGTCGCGAGCACGCTCTGCTTTTTCTTGTTTGGGACTGGCTCGCTTGGTGCTCTCGCGGTTTCGGCCACACTAATGGTTATGACGATGGTCTACTCCCCAGGCAAGGTCCAGGCGTTGACTCTGCCTCGTTGACCGCGAGCAGACGAGCACAATCGAGAGCCTCGACAAAAGAGGCCAGACGTTTGTCGGCGCGGAGTGCTTCGACCAGGCCAGATGCGGCAACCCGAAACGCCTGCGGCTGAAGGACTCCTTGCAGTAGACGGAAGCGCAAGAAAACCAACGCGGTCTGGGCAACGTCGGCAAGACAGTAGCTCTTGATTGCATCCAGATTGCCCGCTTTGAAGAGGCTCTCGACCTGTGAGCCATCGACTCCGAGCTTCCCGGGGAGACCGATCAAGCGCGAGGCTGCATCCAACGAGATGGGGCGAGCGGCTCCATGATCGCTCAGGAGATCGCAGAGATCGACGTGTCCCTCCTCGCTGTAGCGGTTTCGTAGCCGTCCTTGGTAGTACCAAGGCATCTGGACACCGTGACGGAGAGAACGCAGCAGCAAGACAGGCAGATCGAAGGCACGTCCGTTGAACGTGATCAGGTCGGGACGGTGGCGGCCGACAAAGCTCGAGAAGTCCTCCAGCAAGTCCTTTTCGTTCTTGCCCTCGCCGACGAGACCAAGTCGCTTGAATTGGCAGGCATCGTCGAGCCAGAGAGCTCCGATGACGATCGGCCGGTGGGCATACAAAGGTGGGAACGGGCGATCGGCCGCCCCCTCTGCGGCATGGCATTCGAATAGATCAGGGTCAGGGATGGTTTCGATGTCGAGCACCAGATAGCTCTTGCTCATAGCCCAACGGTAACTGGGAGGTCTGACATTGGAACGTCGAGCCACCTGGGATTCGCGATCGCGAACCCCTTCCCTGCGAAGGCTGGGCGGCCTACTCACT
>JAZDLZ010000633.1:0-3505 GCA_043801535.1 Pseudomonadota bacterium | reverse complement strand
CTCCCTCGGGTGCCTTGTCATGTCCATCCGACCGAGACACGTCCACGTCGGGTATCGCTGACGCTCTGGTTTCGCCGCCATCGACGGGGGACCAACGAGCAACGATCACACCCTCGCCGGACTCGGATACACCCTGTTTGTCGGCGTCTGGGGCGGCAGCGTCGACATCGGTCGGCAGACCACCGTCGGTACCGGGAACGGCACCCGACTTCTGCCTGGGTCTGCCAGCAGCTCCGAGAAGCCTTCCCCTACGACACCGCCCCGAGACACCTGATCTTCGATCGAGACTCGTCGTTCTCGGCCCGCGTCGTCGCGACCATCAAGAGCACCCGAATCAAACCCACTCGGACGGCATACCAATGCCCCTGGCAAAACTCTTTCGCGGAATGCTGGGTCCTCTCGGTGAAGTCTGAGCTTCTGTCCCGGCTGGTGGTCTTCGGTGAAGAGGGACTGCGGCGCGCGCTCTCCGAGTACGTCGAGCACTATCACGAGGAGCAAAACCACCAGGGCAAAGACAACGTGCTTCTATTCCCGCGTCGGGATCACGCCAGCGATGTCGGCGAGGTGAAGCGCAGCGAGCGAATCGGAGGGCTGCTCAAGTTCTACCATCGAGAGGCTGCATAAGCAGCGCAGGTGAGGACTTCGGGGGATTCCTGGCGCAAGAGTTCGAAATCATGATGGATTGGCGCTACGGAATTAATAGACCTGACGGGAGGGATCGGAACGACCTTGGGTAGACCGTTGTCGTCGGCTAGTTTCTCCCGCCAAGTCTTCTTCTTTGCCATTGTCTATCCTCCAGGATGCCGTCACTTCACACGAGCGATAGCTGGCCGCCATCGTAGACGAGTCGCCCATCGGTGACACGCAGGAACGGGGGCACCGCGTGCGGCACGCTCCGCTTCTCGTCGATGATGTGCCGCACCTCGAGGCCATGCACGGTAAGCCAGTCGGAGATCAACCTCCGGTGGCACTGCTCCGGTCGGGCCTCCGCGCACATGATGCAGATTGCTGCAGCTGCCGCCTTCTGCAGCAGCACCTCGACGGCAGAAGCGAACTCGCCAGTCTCCATGTGGTCGGCGTAGCCCGCGAAGGCCGGCACATCCCAGGCCGTGTGTGGCGAGCCTTTCCTACGTGACCGTCGTCCGCCGAGACCCTCGAGCCACAGGTACTCGATGCCGACCAGGGGCAGCGCTTCCTCGAGTCCCTCGTGGTTGAACTGCGGGTGGCGCCGCGAAGACGGAAACCGGCGCACGTCGATCAAGACGCCCACGCCGTGGGCGGCAAGGATCGCGAGAAGCTGTTCGAGGATCCTGGTCGAATGTCCGACGGTGAAAACCTGCATCTTGGAGCTCCTGCCGAGATGAATGCGAGATCGTGCGGCAGCCACCAGGGAAGCTGATCCAGCGTCTTCGTGGGCCGAGCCGCACTACACGTGCGCTCTTCCGGCCCTGCCGCGGCAGCACCACTTGTATTTCTTGCCACTGCCGCATGGGCAGGGCGCGTACCCATCGACCTTCTGCCGGCTGCGCCACGTCGTCCTTGGCATGGACGCTGTCGGATGATCGCTTGTACGGGGCGCGCCGGGTATCAGAGGACCTTGCGTTTGACGACGCCGGCATAGAGGTCATGCCCCTCTCGCCTTGCCTGCCATCGCTCGAGGTCACGCTGTGCCTTCTCGATGGTCGAGAAGACGACGTTCGAATGCAAGGACGAGACGCATTCTGTGCGCCTCTATGAGTGATGCGGCACCCCCAAACCTGCGCCGTTCATTGTAGGCGCCCTGTCGTCGAAGAAGACGTTGCCATTTTGCAAATGCTGGACGGATTGAGCAATGGTTGAGGCAAGGAAGAAGCGAGAGCCTGCCCTCTTCCGCCTTCCGTGTGTTCTCAAGTGAGTCAATCGGCTTGCGCCAGACCAATCGCACGACGCGCAGCGGACTGTTGCACACTCGACTTGCACCTGGCCCACAACGCCGAGCACCAGCACGCTGTCATTGCTGGCGCTCAAGAACATCATGGTTGGCCGCCTCCCTTCTTGATATCCTCCACCACGAGGTTTAATGGACGCAAGTGCGACACTGAGCGCTAGTACTCTTCTTTCTGCCAGCGCTGCATGTCGGACAGAGTCTCATGGCCTACACGATCCACAAGAGGATGGATAAGCTAATGGTCAAACGATCCTGCCTGCTGCTGGCAACAGTTCTCGCCATGTCTTTCGTTTCCTCCGCGGCGGGGGAGGAGCCTCCTGCCGTGAATCAAGCGCCCACCGGAAAGCGGTGGGGAGTCGAAACGAGTGTCGTGTTCCCTGTGGTTCATATCTACGAATTGCACGGCAGCTACAGGTTTTGGAGCCATGGTGAGGCGTTGGCGGGTTTCGCGCTGCAGCGCTGGTCGGAAGACGACTTTGACGACACATTCCCGCCTGGGCAAGCTGAGGCCTACACGCTGCTCATGGGTTACCGACAGTTCATCTGGAAGGGACTGCACGCGGAGGTCATGCTGTTTCCGGCTTACAACCGATTTCATTCGCATGTCGACAACAAGGTCTACTCGGGCCCTGAGCTCTGGGTAGAGAGCTATGTCGGGTACACTTTTCGAATCGAGGTCGGCGGCGTCAATCTGGTCATCGTTCCGCAGATGGGTTTGGGCTTCGCAGTCTGGCATCAGACCAAATGGCCCAAAGAGGATGAATACATGGCGAATGCCGGAATGACAGCCGTTCCCAACTTACTCGTTGGAGCTGAGTTCTAGGTGTCTTTATCCCGCACAGCTCTCCCGAGGAGCGCACCGGCGGTACTCGGACCACTACGCAGACGAGCTCTTCGTGGTGAGGCGGCCAGCATGATAAACGACGAGGCGATGGCCGCGCCCGGTCTTGTCTTGTACCCGCGCATGGCCAACGTCGCGCACTTCGTGTGCGAGCTGGTGACGAACCCGAAGACGTGGGCCGACTGGAAGGGCAAGCTGCCGGTGGTCGTCAACGCCGCTTCGAAGCCCACATGATGAGTGGCTCAACACATCTGCCTCGGCCTTGTGCCAGCCGACGACGGTCTCGGGTTCTACGGAGTGGCGTCGTCTGTGGCGGCCGCCGACTGCTATTGGCACGGGACGCCAGCCAAGGGAGAGCGCGCTTTTCGCACAGTGTGCGAAAACCCCAAGGCAGCCTAAGTCCGCGTAGTGCCGCGACATTCCGGGGCGCCGATGGTTTTTTCGCACAGTTTTTCGCACGGGTTCTCATGCTAGCGCTTGGCCCGATACCTTCGGTCACGTGTCCCGGTCCCAGTAGGCTCTAGGAAGTCACAGGCGGCTAGGATTCGCGTAGCCCGGACGCGACCGGCCCCACTATTGCCGAAGCCGAGGAGGTCGCGGCACTCGCGATTGCTGATGCTGCCGTGGTGGGCGACGTTCTCGCTTTGACATGCGAGACACTGCATCGTTGCCGAAGCGTGCCGGCCGCGCTATATTCTTTCCTGTACAGGAAAGACTTTATGACCCAGCCACTCACC
>JAZDLZ010000631.1:0-6068 GCA_043801535.1 Pseudomonadota bacterium | reverse complement strand
CAGCGTGGCTTCGCCGCGCGGAGCGAGTCGCGGCGCTGCACCAGTTTGGTGGTCGCCCGGGAGATGACGCGCCGCGGTCCCCCTCCTCGGAGAGGAGGGGCGGAGGGGTGGTCTTGAGGCGCGCTAGCGCCGGATCAGGGGGCGCTGGGCTCGCCAACGCGCCAGCCGCTCTGCGATCTGCCGTTCATAGCCGCTGTCCGACGGCTCGAAGAACTTGGCGTCGCGTAGCTTGTCTGGGAGATAGACTTCGTTCACGTAGTGTCCGTCGAAGTCGTGGGGGTTCTGGTATCCCGCTCCATAGCCCATGTCTTTCATGAGACGGGTCGGCGCATTGCGGATTCGCAGCGGCACGGGAAGCGAGCCATGAGTGGTCACTGCTTCCCTGGCTGCGGCATACGTCTTCAGCGCGGAGCTCGTTTTCGGGGCTGTCGCCAGGAAAAGCACTGCTTGGGTAATCGGCAGCACTCCTTCAGGCATGCCGACGAAACGGAACGCGTCGAGCGCGCTCACTGCGACTGATAGTGCCCGCGGATCCGCAACGCCGATATCCTCGGCGGCAAAGATGACCATTCGGCGCAGCACGAAGAGAGGATCCTCTCCGGCCTCCAACATGCGCGCCAGCCAGTACACCGCAGCATCGGGATCGGAGCCACGCATCGACTTGATGAATGCCGACACCACGTCGTAGTGCTCGTCGCCAGCCTTGTCGTAGAGGAGGGTTTTGCGCTGGAAAGCCTCCGCCAGCACGTTGTCGTCGATTCGCTTGGCAATCGAAGCGGCGATCTCCAGCGCCGACAACGCCCGTCTCGCATCTCCTTGCGCCTCACGTGCGATGCGGTCCCGCACTTCCGGAGGAGCGTCCGGTGGATTCTTGCCGAGCCCTTTTTCGGGATCGGCGATGGCACGATCGATTATCGAGCGAAGCTCTTGTTCGCCGAGTGGTTCGAGCCTGACTACCTTGCAGCGTGAAAGGAGCGCGGCATTGACCTCGAACGACGGGTTTTCGGTCGTGGCACCGATGAGAATGACGGTGCCCATCTCCACGTGGGGCAAGAGCACGTCCTGCTGTCCTTTGTGAAAGCGGTGGATTTCGTCGAGGAAGAGCACGGTGCGCTTGCCGTAGGTATTGAGTCGCTCCGCTGCCTCGGCGATTATCTCGCGAAGCTGCGGCACGCCAATCACCACTGCCGAGAGCGCGACGAGCTGGTGGCCAGATCGCTCGGCAACGATCCTGGCCAGAGTGGTTTTTCCCGACCCGGGCGGACCCCAGAGCAGCAGCGACGGTAGCTCGCCGCTCTGCATGACTCTCCGGAGAAGCCGTCCCTCGCCGAGGATGTGGCTTTGGCCCATGAATTCGTCGAGAGTGCGTGGCCGCATACGCTCTGCCAGCGGCTGCCCAAGCCGGCTCTTGCTTGCTCGATAGGAAAAAAGATCCATGTGACTACTAATCTCCCAGACTTGCGCGCGCGGGGAAAAATAAACACAACGAGCCGCCAAGTCGCCTTGGCGCCATTGACGGTGCTAGTCTTGAGCGGCATGCGGTTACGTTATTCTGTTGTGGCTTCTGTTCCATTGGCAGTCATGGCGAGCCATGCTGCGGCAACCCCTGGGCTGGGAGAGCCCGACGGATCTGAATCCGGGGGCGGCTGCGCTGGTGGGCTGGCGCCGGCCGAAGCTTTTTCCGGCGCGATCGGTCCGTTTCTCGCCGCGAATCCGAGCTTCAGCCAGTGGCGCATCGCCCTCGCAGTGAGCGAGGCGACCTCAGGAAGAGTGATCTACGCACAGAACGGAAACGAGCTCATCAAGGCTCCCCTCGCCGCCGAGTTGGTCACGTCGGCAGCTGCCTTGGCCTTCCTGGGACCCCACCATCGACTGTCCACAACGTTCTATGCCAAGACGGTCAGCAAGGAAGGCGTCATCGACGGGGATCTCTACTTGCGAGGACCGGGCGATCCTTCTCTTGGCATTGGCTTGTTGTGGAAGCTCGCCCGCGGGCTCAAGCAGGGAGGAATCACGCGTATTACCGGCAGTGTTGCCATTGACGCGCAGTACGCTGACACTCTGTCGTTGACCATTGACAGGCAAGCGGCCAAGTCGGGAGCGATCTCGGCACCGGTGGGCATGGCGCTTGCCAGGATGGAATCGTGGCCAGTCGAATCCACCAGTCCCGGCAGTCCCGGCAGTACCGGCAGTCCCGGCAGTACCGGCAGTCCCACCAGTCCCGGCAGTCCCGGAATCGCTGGCAGACATCGGCCCGACATTGCGCTTGCCGAGGTCTTGCGTGCGGCGCTGGCTGGCAATGGCATCGAGATTGGCGGTGGCTACAGAAGAGAGACAGTCTGGCCAACAGACGCTCGCCTTCTGGCGTCGCACAGCAGTGAGCCGGTCGGATTCCTGGTCAGGAACGGCGAGCAATACGGGGAAGGGGTATTGGCAGAGACGCTGGTCGGCGCCCTCGGTGCTCTTGGCGCTCTCGGCGCTCTCGGTGCCTCGGCGCCAGCATTGCCGCAGATGGCGAATCGTGGTCTCGTTCTCGTCCAGAGCTGGCTCGACAGGACTGGACTGGCACCGGCGGCTTATCGGTATGGGAGCCCCGGTCGACAACGGGATCAGAACCGCTTCTCCACTCTCCAGTTGGTTGCGGTTCTCCATCATGCCTACCTGGACTTCCGCTACTCGGCGGATTTTGTTGCCTCGCTTGGCCTGGGCACCACTGCTCTGGTGCTTTCGTCACAACCAAGGGATACAGAACGCTACCGCTTGCGGGCAAAAGGCATGGCGTGCTGTGGCAGCTATGGTTTCGCCGGCTTTCTCGGGACCGCCCAAAGGCCTCCTATGGCCTTTGCGGTTTTGGCCGACTCCAAGACGGGCGAAAACGCAGATGTTCGGCCCTTGCAGTTGTTCGGCGAATCGTTGGTCAAGGCAATGCTCGGCTGCCTTTCTCGGACAGACGCGCTATAGTCTATTCGATTGGCCAGCGGTTGCCAGGCGTGCGGCAGTTGTGTCGAGCCAATGATTAGCATCGACTGAGGAATGCAGCTCGTGATGTTTCTATCGTCGCCACTTTTGTTGCCATGTCTCTTCTCCTTCTTGTGCTGCGTTCCGACACCAGCGACTCTCGGCCAACGACCAGAAGCAGCCAGGAGCGTGCACAGCCATGACTAGCAAGAAGGCCCAGGATGGTCACGGAATGACTACGTTCAGCCGTTCGGAAAAAGAATCCCAGCGAAATGGTCGGTCGCTCCTGCTGCCGTCGATGCTGCCGTCGATGCTGTTGTTGGTCGTGGCGGCAGCGGGGCTAGGCGCTTGTGCTCGGGCTGGCCTGACGGAAGAGATTCCGGATGCACTGCCCGATGATGCTGCTCGCCCTGATGCGCAACTGTCGGAGATGCTTCTTCCGGAGTGCAAGGCTATCGGTAACAAACCCAATGATTGGGACGGAGACGGGCTACCGGACACCGAGGAAGTCGAGAATTACGGAACCAATCCGTGCGACCCCGATACCGACGGCGATGACCTGGAAGACGGCAGGGATACCGAGCCACTTGGATCCGGGGAGGCTCCAAGCTGTCAGCTCGCTGCCGATCCTGCACCGGTCTATCTTGCGCCGGGACAGAAGATACTCCGCCTACCATTCAGCGTCCCGGCTCGGATCGGCAATGCCTGGCACTACTCTTCGGAGGCAGTGCCGCTGGCCAACGAATCGCTGCAGCAACACCGGGCGATCGACTATCTGGTAGGCCATGGAACTCCAATTCTGGCGGCGTGCGATGGCCGTGCAATCTCCGACATTGCTGGCTCAATCGATTCTCTGGCCAAGAGCTACGGAAAAATTGTCATCCTTCGCTGCAACCAGCAAGTCGTTGATAGCGCGGGAAAGAGCCATTCGCTTTTTGTCCTGTACGCTCATTTGCAGGCCCAAGTCCCGGCCACTGGATCGCGGCTCACTTTCCACTCCGAGCCGACCGTAGGCAGCGAAGTCACCGCTGGCAGACAGATCGGCTTGTCAGGAAGCTCGGGGACGATCTGGCCACACCTGCACTTCCAGGTGTACCTCGACGACTACGATTCCAGGTACACCAAGGCGGTCGATCCGTACGACATCCTTGCCCGTACAACCGGGTTCCGCTGCAGCGGAGCCCGCTACTATCCCGGATCGCTCTCTCCTTGTTTGTTCACTTCCTGCGGACCGGCGGCGCTCTTCGAGACGTGCCCTCCGAAAGCGAAGTGCGAGGACACGAGCTGCGACCGCAACGCTACTTCGCCCGGTGCCTATGCGCCCGCGCACTCGTACTATGACGGCAGATGCGACGCGAGGTGTCCTCTCGACCACGAAATGTGCGAGACCATCGCAATCGAAAGCCCTGACCTCCTTGGTCCCGTCGATGGGACGGTAGTCGACCAGGGCGCAACGATCGATTTCTCGTGGAGCGCAGCCGAAGGAGCGAACCGCTACCGTGTCGCCATCTGCGGTGACGAGACGCTCGCCACCCAATGCGATCGAGTAGTGGAGAACCTGCCCGCCATGCAGAAAACCTACTCGACCAGTGACCTGCCTCCCGGCAAGTGGTACTGGGCCGCGGCTGGCATCGGCACCGACGAAACCAAAGGCTGGGGACCGTATGCTGCCGACCCGTGGAGCGTCGAAGTGTGCGTTGGCGCGTGCGGCGGCTGCACAGACGAGTGTTCGCCGGAAGGGAAGACCGAGTGCGTAGGGGAGACTAGCCAGAAAACGTGTGGCAACACCGACGAGGACGAGTGCCTCGAGTGGCTGGCGCCGGCGATTTGCGCTGCGGGAGGCAAGTGTACCGAGGATCGCTGCAGCACTTGCGTCGACGATTGCGTGAATGGCCAGAAAGAGTGCGTGGGCGACTCGTCGATCAGAGCGTGTGGCAACAACGACGGCGATGCCTGTACCGACTGGCTGCCTGCCACTCCTTGCAGCTCGGGATACTGCAGCGGAGGACAGTGCGCTACCTGCACCAACGACTGTGCTCCAGAGGGAAAGGTCGAGTGCATCGGCACGACTAGCTCGAGAACGTGTGGCAAACACGATGCCGATCCGTGCCTGGATTGGTCGGCGCCAACGCCGTGCCCTGGCGGCAACCTTTGCTCCGACAATTCCTGCGCGTGTCGCGACGATTGCACCGAAAAGGGGAAAACCGAGTGTCTCAACAGCTCGACCTTCCACACCTGCGGCGAAAGCGACACCGACAGCTGCCTGGATTGGTCGACGCCCTCCTATTGTCCGGTCGGCAGCTTGTGCGACACCGCCACTGGAGAGTGTAGCTGCAAAGACGAGTGTACGCCCGACGGCAGCACCCGCTGCAATCCCTATAGCGCGCTGGTGCAGCAGACCTGTGGCGCCAGCTACGACACCGACAAGTGCCTCGAGTGGGGCAACAACGTGACCTGCACGTTCAAGTGCTCTTCTGGTCAGTGCTGCGGCACTGTCGGGAAGTCGTGTTGCGCTGATTCGACTCCCAAGTGCAACACGGGTCTCGTCTGCAAGGCTGCCACCAGTATCTGCGAGACCGCGCCAATGACTCAAAAGGTCTACCGTTTCAAGAACCAGTGCAGTGGGCAGCACTGGCATTCTACGACGAGCGCGTGCTATCCGAGCCCGACCGATCCCAAGGTTGATTGCAGTTGCACCTCCCAGGCTTTCAACCCTGGCTGCAGCGATGTCACCTGCTGGCAGTACGAATTTGGCGGCTTCTCCTCCTACAAGACCGATCCTGGCTTTGGCTCGTACAGTGAATTGTCCCATTGCCTGGTGTCGGGCGGGCACCAATACTCCAAGACCGGCTGTGCGACAGCAGGCGTCCCGGCAAGCCTGGGATGGATTTCGAACGAATCCACTGGCGCCTGGACTACGCCTCTGTACCTTTGCCAGGTAGTGGTCGGATCGGTGACCGAGCACGTGCTATCGCTGGCCAGGACCGACTGCACTGGCACTCTCAAAGGAACTATTGTGCAGCCTGAGCCGTTCGGGTACGTGATGCCCTAGCCAGGTCGGGGGCGGGCAGCTTTTCGGGTGTGTCCCGATCGGTCAACGGGCTAGCCGT
>JAZDLZ010000630.1:0-2665 GCA_043801535.1 Pseudomonadota bacterium | reverse complement strand
CCCTAAAACGGCGATAGTGACCACGAGCGCAGCGCGGCTTCGCCGCGCGGAAGGGGGGGCCCCGTTGAGCTTTGCTCGACGGGGGGGAGGCGAGGGCTCGCAGCCGCCCTTAGATCGAGTCGCGGCGCTGCACCAATTTGGTGGTTGCCCGGGAGGTGACGCGCCGCGGTCCCCCTCCTCGGAGAGGGAGGACCCGTCGGAGGTCTCCTCCGACGGGGGGCGGCGAGGGCTCGCAGCTGCCCCTAGATCGAGGGGCGGAGGGGTGGTCTTGAGGCGCGCTAGCGCCGGATCAGGGCTTTGTTTGCGCTCTGGCCAAGTCGTGCGTAGTCTATGGAAATGCACCGCGTCGCAATCCGCGCTGCCGTGCTGTCCATGGCTGCTGGCTGCGCGGCGGTGGGAGGGGGAGTGAACGATGGCTCGAGCCTGTCATGGGGCGCCTTCAACCGTGGCAGACTGGTAAACGCCGCGCGCCTGCCAGAAGTCGGAGACGGATACCTGGTCCCGCCGAATTGGCGACGGCGGGGTCTTTCCTACGGAACCGACGAGCTGGTCAACCTACTAGTGCATACCGCGCGGCGCGTGGCAGGAGAGAACCCGGGATCTGTCCTCTATGTCGCTGACCTGTCGCCGCGTCGCGGCGGACGCAGTGTCTGGCACCGGTCGCACCAGAACGGTCGTGACGCCGACCTGCTCTTCTTTGCACTGGACACTCGCGGACGACCAGCGCGACCACCGGCAGCGATGAGCGAGTTCTCGCCGGAAGGTATTGCCGGAGAAGGAAACGACAGTCTGAGATTCGACGTGACCCGCAACTGGGCCCTTGTCAGAGCTCTCCTCGAGGAGCAGGAAACTCCAATCCAGTACGTATTCGTCGCCGAGTCGCTAAAGGCGATTCTCCTGGACTACGCCGCCACGATCGGCGAATCGACCGACCTGGTGCAGAGAGCCCGGGCGGTGCTCCACCAGCCTTCCGCGGCACTCCCTCACAACGACCATTTGCACGTGCGGATCTACTGTCCGCCGGACGACAGAAGGCTAGGTTGCGTCGATCGCGGTCCGCTGCGCTGGTGGAAGAAAACCTACAAACGGCGAGCAGGCCACAATGTCCCCGCACCGGTGAATTGGCGATTCTCGCCGACGGCCGTGAATCCGTTCTACCGACTCATGCTCGAGCAGGCAGCCTTGCACCGCTGGCTCGGCCTGACCCACCCCTGGCTCACTGGAATAGCAAGCTGCGGAGCGTGTCGCTGAAAGCCCGATAGTGCGATCGGATCTCGACCGCAGGAGCAGCAAGGGTTAGGACGTAGGCAATGCCGCCACGAATGTAGTATCCCTGGCGTACCCGCGTCTTCTTGTCCGGTCCGGTCGCATCGAGTATGTACGCGCCGGATGGATGCGGAGCGAGAAGGCGAATGACGAAACCCGCCTTCTTCAGTGTGCGCTCGCTCAGCTCACAATGGCTTCGGATGGCGATGCCGTCGGGCACTGACTCGGCGGCGAGCGTCATGCGTGCTCGGCCATTGACGGCAAAAAGGAGAATGCCCGGGTACGACGAGTGCTCGGAAAGCCTCCAGTCGGGCGGCACTGTCAACTCGAGCTGGCTGGCAGGATCGGTGAACCGATTGCCGTCGATCTCGGCGCTGGCGGTTTGTCCGAGGAGAACGCAAAGCAAGAAAGCAAGGACGGTCGCTCGACGCTGCACGGACAGGAGTCTAGTACATACTGGCCGTGCACGTTTCACTGAACGAGTATGCAGCTAAAAAGACGAGGTCCCACTGTTTTCAGATTTGACAGCATTCCATTCAGTAGAATACATTCATGCTCGTTCAGGGGCGCCAAGCAAGCGGAGGGCTAAACCAGGTGCGGGAGAACACCATCCCAGCATTGAAGAGTAGAACTATCGCGTATGCAGCTTCGGATTCGGCAGGCCGAGTGGTGATTGCCGAACGGAGTGCTACGGGTGGAGGGAGTGGAGCATCGGGGAGTGGATCGTCGAGTCCCTCTGGCATGGCGTCGGATTTCGAGGTTGGCGGACTGTTTTCCGATCGAGACCTCCGAACAATCGAAAACGAAAACTCTGAAGGCCTTACCAGCGTGCAGATTGTCAGCATTCTCACTGATCGCGGGATCCGATTCTCCGAGGCAACGTTCCGCAAGTACGTTCAACTCGGCCTTCTTCCCCGAAGCCGTCGAGTTGGACGAAAAGGGAAGCATCAGGGCTCGCTCGGTCTCTATCCGGCCACCACAGTGAGGCGCATCGCTGTCATCAAGCGCCTGATGTCCGAGAACTACACCATAGATGACATACAACGTAGATTCCTTCGCTTCCGAGACGAGATCGAGGCGCTCGAACGGGGTCTCAGCAGGGTCTTCTCCAGTTTCGACGAGGAAATCCGCGCTGCGCGATTCGACACTCATGCGCGCCGCGATCTGAAACGGGAAATCACCGAAGCACGAAAGGCTGCCGACGATCTGCTCAAGCGGATTGAACGAATAGAGAACCGTGTCTCCGAACCGCGCGAGCGATTGGCAGGCGCAGGCGTCCCGGGGGGCGCCGAGGATCTCCTCTAGACAAGGAGCGATGGCGATGGCGCGAGAGTCTTGCTGTGAAGTCGGGTTCCCCATCAACGCTGAGGATCGGCAAGGGGCTGGTAGGACACTCACG
>JAZDLZ010000546.1:0-6555 GCA_043801535.1 Pseudomonadota bacterium | reverse complement strand
GATGCCGAATAGACCGACGCGCCGCTCTCGTTTACGGTGACGATCAAGACGTTCTCGGGAAGTAGTCCTCCGGTCTTCATGGTCCTGACGAATGCCTCGGTCTCTCGACCGGCAGTACCGTTGCCGATTGCGATCGCCTCCAGACAGTTGTCCTTGACCATGCCGGACACCATCCGTTTGGCCTCTCCCTCGCGACGATGCGGCTCGTGCGGATAGATCACTTGGTCCGCCAGGAGATCCCCCTTCTCGTCGATGGCTACGACCTTGCAGCCAGTACGCAGCCCCGGGTCGATCGCCAACATCCGCTTCCCTCCGAGTGGCGGCGCCAGCAGCAAGTGCCGCAAGTTTTCGCCGAATACGCGAATCGCCTCGCTGTCGGCCCGCTCCTTGAGTACGAGACGCACGTCTACCTCGATCGAAGGGCACAGCAGCCGATCATAGCTGTCGACAAGCGCCATCTCGAGCTGGTCGGCCAGGGCAGCCCTCCTGCTGCGCACAACCTGAGCCCTGATGATCGCCAGACTGGCTTCACGGTCGACTCGGAGGCTAACCTTCAGCATCCCCTCCTTCTCACCTCGTCGCAGAGCCAGCAGGCGATGGGACGGTATTGTTCGTGCTGTCTCCTCGAACTCGAAGTAGTCGGAGTATTTCTTGCCTTCTTGCTCCTTGCCAGTCACACAGCGTGCCGAGAGAGCTCCGTCTTGCAGAGCCAGATCGCGCAACCCGGCGCGAACCGCCGCAAGCTCGGAAACCCCTTCGGCAACAATGTCGCGGGCACCCTGCCAGGCAGCATCAGCATCGGGAACGCCCTTGTCCTGACAAACGAACGCAGACGCCAGCTCGAGCGCAGTCGCGGCCAGCGACTCACGCTGAGCCCATATCTCCTCTGCCAGCGGCTCCAGACCACGTTCGCGGGCGATCGTGGCTCGGGTGCGACGTTTGGGCTTGAAAGGCAGATAGAGGTCTTCGAGCTCCGTCTTGGAGCGAGTAGCACGGATTCTCGCCTCGAGCTCGGCGGTGAGCTTCCCCTGCCCCGCGATCGACTGCAGCACGGTGTTCCGGCGCTCCTCGAGCTCCTTCAAATACTCCGCGCGCTCCTTGATCTTGCCGAGCTGCACTTCGTCGAGGCTGCCGGTCATCTCCTTGCGATAACGGGCAACGAACGGGATGGTCGCACCCTCGGCAAAAAGGCTTAGCGAACGTTCGATGCCGAGCCTGGGGATGCCCAGCTCCTCGGCAAGAATTGACGAAAGGTCTGCAACGTCTTGGACCATGGCCTGCAGTTTCTCCGGCTGCCGTACCTATATGCAATCTTGATTCGACCTCCCGAACACACCAACCCACTGTCACAGGCCCGAGAAGGACTCAGGTATCCGGGAACGGACCAGCTCCGAGCGCGATCTCGACCCTTGCTGGGGACTAGAGACCTGAGCCTGAAGTCGCCGGAGCGGGTTTTCCATCCCCGCCGGCAAGGCGCAACCGTGCGATATTCGTGCATTCGACTTTGGCAGGACGTTTGCAGCACGCCAATCGACCCTGACCACGCGCCTGGCCGCACTTGCCGGGTCTTTGGAGAGAACGATGACTAGCCGACCATTCCGCATTCTAGCTCCTGCTGCGTCCACACTCCTGCTTTCACTGCTTGGCCTCGTTCTGGGCACCATGAACGGCTGTACATCCGAGAACGACGGAGAAGCCAATGCTCCGCTCCGCTCCTTCTCCATTCAGGAAGACGTGCTCGAAAACGGAGTCGCGGTCGTCCTGTCCGATTCGCCCGGCGGTGAGAAGCGCTTTGCGCTCCATCTCCCCGGCGAGGGCTCTGACCTCTACGTGATGATGCACGGCGGCGACGGCAATGCCGACCTCTACGTGAGCCGTGGCAAACAGCCGACCACGATGACCTCGGACTACCGCTCGCTCGGCGACGGAAACGATGAAGCTGTCACGGCGATCGAGGCAGCGGGCGGCGAGTGGCATGTCCTGGTGCGCGCGACCGGCACCTACGCCAATGCCAGACTGGTCGCGCTACACGAGACCAACTGTCGTCCCGGCGACGTCGATCGCGACGGCGAGCTCACTCCCAGGGATCCCGAATTGATCCTCGGCTGCTATCTCGGCGGCGGCGACTGCCCGTGCGGCGACGCCAACCGAGACGGCGTGGTCACACCAGTCGATGCTTCCTGCGTCGTCCGCGAGCTGGCTGGCGAGCCATCCTGCCATGGCCAGAAGGCATCGTGCCGCCGAGACGATGTCAACGGCGATGGCAGGACCACGCCAAGTGACGCTCTCATGATATTCAAGTGCTACATGGAAACGGGGGAGTGCCCCGCGTGTGGCGACGCCGACCGCAATGGTCGCATCACACCAGCCGACGCGCTCTGCCTCTTCGAACACTATCTCGAGGAAGAATCCTGCCTCGACGCCCCGTGCATCGCCGACGTCAATGGCGACGGCGTGGTCTCCGATGCCGACGTTCGCCTGGTTGTCGATTGCCACCTCGGCACTGGAGCATGTGTACCGTGCAGCGACGTCGATGGCGACGGAATCGTCGCGGCGGCCGATGCATTCTGCCTGGCGCGATTCGGTTTTGGCGAGCCTTCGTGCATCGCGCCCTGCCCGCCTGGCCAGGTGATGAGGCAGGACGGTGCCTGCCTGACCGTACCGCCATGCGGCAATGGCCAGGTCGATCCACCTCTCGAGGAGTGCGACGACGGCATCAATGACGGCAGCTACGGGCACTGCCTGCCCGATTGCAGCGCCATGGGAGCCCATTGCGGCGACGGCACAGTCAACGACGACAACGAATCCTGCGACGACGGTACCAGGAACGGCGTCTTCGGCTATTGCAGCGAGTCGTGCGACGGACCGGCGGTTCTTTCCTGCAAACCGGGGCGAATGATGGGCGACGTCGACGGCGATGGAGCAGTGTCCGAATCCGATCTGCTTCTGACCGAGGCCATCTTGGCTGGCAAGCAAGCCCCGCCCGGCGACATCTGCTGCATCGATTTCGACGGTGACCGCTTGTTCGAGGCCGCCGACGCCGAGAGAATCCGCTTGGTCGCCGAGGGTGTTCAGCCGAGCCCTGGCATCTGTGGCGTGACCTGCCACGCCTGTGGCCTGATAGGCGACGCGAACGGAGACGGACAGGTCAGTCAAGACGACGTGCGACTGATCGATCTACTGCGGAGCGGCGATCTGCCAGCGCCGCAAGGCACCTGCTGCGTCGACCTCGACGCCGACGGAGAGGTGTCCGCTGCCGACGTGGCGAGCGTGCGACGCATCGCCGCCGGACTGGAGCCTGGCCGGGGTGCGTGTGCGCCAGTCGACAACAGCGTTGGCGTCATCACCTACCACTTCCGCGGCAGAGTCGACTACACCGCGGAGCCGCTCACGGTGGATTTCGCCCTGATCCAGGACCTGCACCGCCGGGTCGTCGACAATCCGTTCCTGAGCAACGCCGATTTCATTCTCCTGCCAGAGTTCGCCTACTCGACCCGCGAGCACCCGATAGAGCTCGATTGCGCCGGCCCCTTCTCGGACTGCACGTTGGTCAACTCCAACGCGGTCGTGGACATGGTCAAAGAGCTCATGCAGCTCGCTCTAGACCATCAGGTCGCCATCATCGTCCCCTTGGCGGAGCGAGCAATCTACGACCACGAGGGCGAATCGTACGAGGTCTTCTGGAACGCGGCCGTCGTCATCAACCGTCTTGGCGAAATCCAGTTCGTCCGCCGCAAGATCAATGACCCCACCGGCACTCTGCCGGCGAGTCTTGCCGCGCGTGTCAACGCCGAACAATTCGATTCGTTCCAGGTACTGGAAATCGAAGCCAAGAGCGGCCAGGTCTTCCGTTCGTTGCTGCCCCTGTGCGCCGAAATCTCCTCCGACGAGCTCCTCGAGTTGGTCCGAGACGAGCACGTCGACATCCTCTTCTACCCGGACGGAATGTTCACGGTTCAGCCAGGCTCCAAGACCATGAAGCGCATCCAATTCGGCACCTGGCCCTACGAAAGACCAGCTGCCGAGGCGTATGCAACAATCTTCACGCACACGTACAACTACTTCGACAAGGCCGACTACATCGTCTACGCCGGCGGGTCCGACGACCGCCTGGGCACGTTCCCGACCAACCAACAGCCTCTATCCTGCATCAACGTAGAGGCTGTCCAACGCGACGGATACAGCTACGCTCGCATCCAGCGCCGCTAGTCGTGCCCGCCGCCGCCGCCGCCGCCGCCGCCGGCGGCGACAACGCGGAGCGCCGCGACAGCCTGTCCGAGCGCAAGTCCTCCGTCATTGGCCGGAACACTGCGGTGGGAAAGCACAGTGAGCCCGCTCTCGACCAGCCTGGCGGAGAGCGCCGACAGCAACAGACGATTCTGAAAACAACCGCCAGACAGAGCGACGACGCCTATCCCTGTCGACGAAGCGAGTTGCTGCACTGCTGCCGTCAAGGCAGCGACGATTGTGGCATGAAAGCGAGCCCCGATCACTGCTGCTGGCTCACCATTCGCCGCTGCCCGACCTGCAGCGACAAGCGCGCGTCCAACGTCAATCGCCAAAGGTCCGTCACCATCGGGGCTACGGAGCTCGAATGGGTACGGCGGAAAAGCGCCCGCCAGATTCTCGGGGCGATCGACGACAGTGCTGGCGGCGTGCTCGAGCGCGACCGCAGCCTCGCCCTCGTAGGTGTTCTCGCTCGCCAGACCAGCGATAGCGCTGGCGACGTCGAACAGCCGGCCGAGACTGCTGGTACGAACCCATGGCGAACCCTGCTGCCGCAAGGTGAGAGCCATTATGGTTCGTAGCATCTCGAATCGCGCAGTCTGCCACCGCTCTGCCAGAGCTGGAACGAGCTCCTGGCATCCCAGCTCGCACATGGTCGCAGTCGCTATCCGCCACGGGTCCTTGGCTGCCCGATCGCCTCCAGGGAGTGGAATCGTTCCGAAATGGGCAAGTCTCTGCCAGGAGCTCTCCGAGACCACGAAGACCTCCCCGCCCCACACGGTCCCGTCGTTTCCATAACCGGCACCGTCGGCAGCGATGCCGATTGCCGGACCTTGGGTGCCGTTTTCGGCCAGACACGACAGGATGTGGGCATAGTGGTGCTGCACGGGGACCAGGCGCGCACCACGGAATCGACAGTCCAACCAGCCACGCGCCAGGCGCGTCGAGGAATAGTCGGGATGGAGATCGTGGGCAATCACGACTGGGACTACGCCGAGGAGCTCACAGAGATGACCGACCGTCGTGTCGAGCATTGCACAGGCGGCAGGGTTTTCAACGTCTCCGACATGGGGACCGAGAAAGGCCTCGCTACCTCGGGTGACGCAACAGGTGTTCTTCGAGTCACCGCCGGCCGCCACTACCGGCGGCCCAGCGATGGGGATGGCAACAGGACGCGGCACATGGCCGCGACTGCGCCGAATCAACCGCGGCGCGCCCGCTGCCACCATGGCGACCGAGTCATCGGCTCGGACCGCGATCTCGCGATCGTGCAGGAGAAATCCATCGCACGTCTCGCCGTCACCCAGACGAACGATGGCTTCCTCGTTGTCCTTCACTATCGGTTCGTCTCTCTCGTTGGCGCTCGTCAATACCAGGGCTTCGATCCCAGCTTCTCGACAACGACCCAGCAGCAAGTGATGAAGCGGCGAGTACGGGAGCATCACTCCGACCAGTCGACAGCCGGGAGCGACCGAGCCTGCCAGATTCGACGGCAAGCGCCGCTCGAGAAGAACGACAGGACGCTCGATTGACGCAAGCAGCGCTGCCTCGGCAGGCTGCACGACGGCGATCTCGTTGACCGCTGCAAGATCGAGAGCCATCAACGCGAATGGTTTGCGGTCCCGTTGCTTCGCGAACCGCAGCCTGGCCACCGACTGCTCTGCTCTGGCGTCGGCCGCCAGGTGAAAACCGCCAATCCCCTTGATTGCCAGTATCCATCCGCCAGCCAGGCGCTCTGCTGCCTCTCCAATCGGGTGAGCGCTCTGCTCCGCCACGCCACGGCGATCGGCAAGCCACGCTCGCGGGCCGCAGCAAGGGCAGGCATTGGGTTCGGCATGAAAGCGTCTGGATTGCGGATCCTCGTACTCGGCACGACAAGCAGCACAGAGAGAAAACGCGCTCATCGTCGTGTGGCAGCGATCGTAGGGCATTGCCGTGCTAATGGTGAAGCGCGGCCCGCAATCGGTGCAGTTGACAAAGGGGTAGGAGTATCGGCGGTCGGAAGGATCGGCAAGCTCGCGGAGGCACGCCTCGCAGGTCGCCACGTCGGCGGGTATCAGAGCCCCGGCAGTGCCACCGGCGTTCCTGCTAGCGCTCGTGACAATGGAGAAACCGGACGACATTCCAAGGGCAGGAATCCATTGAGCAGCAATCGACTCTGTTCGTGCCAACGGCGGTAGCTCGGTCTTCAAGCTCGCGAGCAGGTCTTCGATTCGCTCGCTCGGTCCCTCGACGTCGATCTCGACACCCTCGCCGGTGTTGCGAACGGTTCCCGCGAGCCCCAGCGCTGTCGCCCTGCGGTAGACGAATGGTCTAAAGCCCACGCCC
>JAZDLZ010000505.1:0-3852 GCA_043801535.1 Pseudomonadota bacterium | reverse complement strand
CTGGGCTCGGCACCAAGCTCGAGGTCGACCCCGACCTGGTGGTCCCCGATCCCCGGCGCTCCATTCGTGATGGTGCGATCGATCCCTGGCGACGAGTCGCTGGACCTGGCTCGAGCTGGAACGGTCGCATTCTCGAGGCGTTTGCCCGCGAGATGGAAATACCGCTGGATCGTCCATGGAGAGATCTCACCGAGAAACAAAGGGAGCTGATCCTCTACGGCGCGGGAAGCCGGCGGGTTACCGTGAGCTGGCGCGGACACCACAGCCAAGGGAAATGGGCTGTGCGTTTCGAGGGTATCGCGCCCCAAATGATGCGCCGATTCAAGGAGACTCGCTCCGAGGCCATGCGCCAGTGGTACCGTGGCTACTTCCGCGAAGCCGCGTGCCGGGCGTGCGGCGGGCAGCGTTTGCGGCCCGAGTCGCGGGCAGTCTTCCTCGCTGACAAGTCGATTGCCGACGTTGGAGCGATGACGGTTACCGAGGCGTCGCAGTACTTCGCCACCCTCAATCTCGAGGGCTCGCGCCAGCAAATAGCCGTCGAGATTCTCAAAGAAATCAACGCTCGACTCGGATTCCTGCGTGACGTCGGCCTGGACTACCTCACTCTCTTGCGTTCCGCCGCCACCCTGTCCGGAGGCGAGGCCCAACGCATTCGTCTGGCTTCCCAACTAGGGAGCGAGCTCTCCGGAGTCATGTACGTGCTCGACGAGCCGTCCATCGGTCTCCATCAGCGGGACAACCTCCGCCTCATCGCTACCCTCCGGCGACTGCGTGACCTTGGCAACACCGTCATCGTCGTCGAGCACGACGCCGAAATGATCGAGTCTGCCGACCACGTGCTCGATTTCGGGCCAGGTGCCGGACGCGAAGGCGGAAGTATTGTTGCGCAAGGCTCTCCTCTGCAAATCAAGCAGGACCCGGCCTCCTTGACCGGTCGATATCTGGTCGGGGCAGAGCGAATCGAAGTGCCCTCCACCCGTCGAGAGCCAAGCGGCTGGCTCGAAATCCGCGGTGCCAGCGAGCACAACCTGGCGAACATCGACGTGGCGCTTCCGCTGGGAGTGCTGGCAGCCGTTACCGGCGTCTCGGGAGCGGGCAAGTCGTCGTTGATCAGAGGCATCCTGTACCCGGCGCTCCGCCGCAGTCTGCACGGCAGCACCGAACGCGCCGGCCGTCACCGGGAGATTGTCGGCATCGACCAGATCGACAAGGTAATCGATATCGACCAGCAGCCAATCGGCCGAACTCCGCGGTCGAACCCGGCAACCTACACCAAGGCGTTCGATCACATCCGCGAGGTGTTCGCCCTGACTGCCGAGGCACGGACGTACGCCTACAAACCTGGCCGCTTCTCCTTCAACGTGCGCGGTGGACGCTGCGAAGCGTGCGAAGGAGCAGGTCTGCGCGAAGTGGAGATGCACTTCCTGCCCAACGTCTTCGTGACCTGCGAGACGTGCAAGGGAAAGCGTTACAACGAAGCCACGCTCAGAGTCACCTACCGAGACAAGACGATCGCCGACGTGCTCGAAACGAGCATCTCGGAGGCGCTCGCCATGTTCCAGAACATCCCATCCCTCGCCCGCATCATTGGTACCTTGGTCGATGTCGGGCTGGGATACCTGGCGCTGGGTCAGCCCGCCACGACCCTCTCCGGCGGAGAAGCGCAGCGCGTCAAGCTGGCGCGCGAGCTGGCGCGTCGCGACACTGGTCGTACCCTCTACCTCCTCGACGAGCCGACCACCGGCCTGCACTTCCACGACGTCAGGAAGCTGCTCGAAGTCCTGACCCACCTGGTCGACGCGGGCAACACGGTCATCGTCGTGGAGCACAACCTCGACGTAATCAAGACCGCCGACTGGGTGGTCGATCTCGGACCAGAAGGCGGCGCTGGCGGCGGCCGCCTTGTCGCGGCGGGACCTCCCGAGCAAGTGGCGCAGACACCAGCGTCCTACACCGGCCAACATCTCGCCACGGTCCTGCGAGGCGCCAGAGGCTCGCGGCGGCCCGCGAATTGACCACCACGAGATGGAGCAGCAACCATGAAGGACGGTCGCATCGTCCTGCTCGAACGTGACGATCTCGCGAGAGAGGTGTACGCGGAGTATCTGGTGGCGGAAGGTTTCCAGGTTCGAGTCGAAGCCCTGCTCGACCACGCGCTGGCCGCGCTGCGGAAGGGCAATGCACCGCTGTTGATCGCAGGGATTGCTCCTGGCATTGCCTCCGTTCCCGAAATCGCTCTCAAAGTGCGACGAGTATCGCCGCGCACTGCCCTCCTGGCGATCCTCGGTCGCGACAGCCCCGACGCGGCCATGAGACAAACTTCGGACTATGCCCTCGAGACCCTCGTTCGGCCTGTGACCGCCGATGCTCTGCTCGTGTCGGTATGGCGCTGTCTCGAAACCGTTGCGCTGCTCTCCGCGCGCCCCGCCATGCGCCATCACGTCGAGCTCTTTCAAGCCATTCGTCGCATCCAGCACTCGTCAACGGTGACGTCCGCCGTTGATCTCCTGCTCGATGCGGCGCTCTTGCGAATCGGCGCCGAGGCGGGCCTGGTCCTGCGGCATTCCGCTGGCAGTCCCACCGAAATCGTCGCCGCGCGAGGGCTGGAGCAGCTTGTCGCCCGCGCGCTTGCCGATGCCTGGAACCCCTGCCATCTGGGCGAAACAAACGTCTCGTCGTTCGAGGTGCTGCCGTCTCGGACTGGTCCTTTCGCCGGAATTCGCGCCAAGATCGCCCGGCTCTGGCCCAAGGCAATCGCCTTGCGAATCGGCAAGCCTGATAACCAGGAGCTACTGTGGGCCGTGCTCCTTTCAGGAGCACACTCCAATGGCAACGACAGCCTGGCCGACCGCGCTGCCAGCGAAGACATGGGCCTACTGATCTCGCAAACCCGGTCCACAATCGAAGCCATCGTCCGCTCGGCAGACGGAGAACAGTCGGTCGATCCCCTGACCAGCCTCTACGATGGCAAGTACTTGCGGCACACGCTCGTCGACGAAATCAAGCGGGCTCAACGCAGAGGAGGTAGTGTCGCCCTGATCGTCGTCGACATCAACGGTTTCCGCCACATCAACGACACTCACGGGCACCTGGTCGGCGGTCGCATGCTCATCGAAGCGTCGCGCGTCATCCTTCGCACCGTGCGCGACGTCGACGTCGTGGCTCGCACTGGACCAGACGAGTTCGCCATTGTTCTGGCGGCGAGCGACAGCCGCAGCGCGGCCCGCGTCAGTACCCGTATTCGCGAGGCATTTGCCCGCCATTCTTTTCTGGCCCGTGAAGGCCTGGCTCTCCATGTGTCGGTCACCGCCGAAATGGCAGTGTATCCCCAACACGGGAGCACCGCCGACGCGCTCCTTGCAAGCGCGAACGATGCCCTGGCCAGGATGAAGCACGCGCCAGCGCTGGGATAGCACCAATGCCAGTCACATAAGGAGCCTCGGTGGTCGGGGGCGGGCAGCTTTTCGGCGAGCAGTGTTTTGCCCGCTCGCTCAAACAGTCCTCGGCTCCGCGGTTCGACACGCACGGAGCTCCATGGACGTGGTTGTCCGTTCGGATCGTGGGGTGCCTTTCCGTCGGCCTGCGAAACTCGCTCGCGTTCAAAACACTGCTCGCCGCGCAGCCCGCCCCCTCAACCCGGGCTGGCGAAAAACCTCAGGGATTCCGCTCTCCTGGCTCCTTAAGTGACTGGCATTGGGGATAGCACCAGCCCGCGTCCACGGTGAAGAGCTCGGCTTCGGCTTCGGCTTCGGTGCCGACCGAAGAGCTCTACCGCCATGCGAAGACCTGCTCTATTCTTCCCCAGCTCGACTGCGTGAGCACGCGAGCGCAACCTAGGGGCACCCAATGTCT
>JAZDLZ010000468.1:0-4190 GCA_043801535.1 Pseudomonadota bacterium | reverse complement strand
ATCCCTGGCATCGCCGTCGTAGGAATAGCGCGGTTTTGCACTACAGCCCAACGATAACATACCGAAACCATACGTGTTCGTCTACAGGGGTGGTCAAGTCAGGTTGCCTGTTGCCTGTTGCCGGTCACCTGTTCTGCAGCGCAACGAACGAAGCTAGGCGGCCCGATCAGGCACATGCCGCCGTACGAAGTCCTGGACTCCGAATTCCAGCTCAATCCTTGCCGCTTGCTTTTCTGGTGCTGTCGGCTGTCGACCGAAGGCTGTTGACGGCCGAGGACTCTGTCCGAGGCCCTGGAGCTGTGCCGGTTTGGGGTCGCTCGTCCTCGGTCTCTTCGATGATTGCGGCTCGAGTGGATTCGACGAGGAGATCGATTTCGGGTTCGGTGATCGATAGTGGTGGCAGCAGGACTACGACGGTGCCGAGGGGGCGCAGGATTACTCCGTGGCGCCGGACAGCGCGACAGACTCTGGCTCCGATTGCGGCTTCGAAGGGATAGGCTTCCTTGGTGGCGCGCTTGCGCACAAGCTCGATTCCGACCATCATTCCGCACTGGCGGACTTGGCCGACGTGGGCCAGTGGCTCGATTCGGGTGGCCAGTTTCTGGGTGAGCATGGCGATTTTTGGGCCGAGCCGCTCGATCACTCGTTCCTGGGCGAAGAGGTCGAGCGAAGCGAGCGCTGCGGCGCATGCCAAAGGGTTGCCGGTGTAGGTGTGGCCGTGAAAGAAGGTCTTTTGGTCGGTGTAGCGGCCGAGGAAGCCTTGGAAGATGGCATCGGTCGTCAAGGTTGCGGCAAGGGGCAGATAGCCTCCGGTTAGGCCTTTGGCGAGGCACAGGAGGTCTGGCGTCACTTCTTCTTGGTTGCAGGCGAACATGGTTCCGGTGCGGCCGAAGCCGGTCGCGACTTCGTCGCAGATCAGCAGCACTTGGTGTCGGCGGCAGAGGTCGGCTGCTGCACTCAGAAACCCGCGTGGATGGGTGATCATTCCGGCGGCGCCTTGGACTAGTGGCTCGACAACGAAGGCCGCAACTTCGGAGCCGTGCTCGGTGAGGAGCTGGTCCAAGGCGTTGAGGCAGCGATCGCGACACCCGACGGGATCGGTAGTCTCGGGGCAACGATACCAGTACGGAGTCGGGGCTCGGAGCACCTGGAAGAGAAGGGGCTTGAAAGTCTGGTGGAAGAGCTCGACGCCTCCGACCGAGACGGCGCCGAGGGTGTCGCCGTGGTAGGCGTCGGCGAGCGCCACATACTTCCGGCGCTGGGGTTGGCCTTTCTGGGTCCAGTACTGGTAGGCCATCTTGACGGCGATTTCCACGGCGGTCGAGCCAGAGTCCGAGTAGAACACTCGGCTGAGTCCGGGCGGGGCGAGACGTACTAGGCGTTCGGCCAACTCGATGGAGGGAACGTTGGCGAGGCCGAGGAGTGTAGAGTGGTCGAGTCGCTCCAGTTGGGTGCGGATGGCGAGGTTGATCTTGGGATGGCAGTGACCGTGAACGGTAACCCAGAGCGAGGATACTCCATCGAAGTAGCGGTTTCCGTCGGTGTCGATGAGGTAGTTTCCGCTGGCCGATTCGATTACGAGTGGATCGTCGGCAAGCCAGTCGTGCATTTGGGTGAAGGGATGCCAGAGGTAGCGCTTGTCCTTTTCGCGCAGGGAATTAGTTCGGTCGGTCATTGTCATAGCGTCATAGCCGGTGTTTTTGTGGAATCAGGCTGTGCCGCTGTAGGATCGAGAGTCCGTCGAGCGCGCGGTCAATGTGCTCGGGTGCGTGGCTGGCGGATAGCGAGAACCTGAGCCGGGCTGTTCCCGGTGCGACGGTGGGCGGTCGAATTCCCTGGGCGAATATGCCCAGGTCGAGGAGTGTTTGGGCGGCGTGCATGGTTGCGGCGTTGTCACCGATCAGGACTGGGAATATTGGCGACTCAGTGTGTTGGCGTGCGAGCAGACCGAGTGAGGCAAGACCGTTGGTGAACTGGTTGACCCTCTGACGAAGGGTGTTCCTCAGTGTGTCTCCGAGGTGGGACGAGACAAGGGCGAGGCTTGCCATTGCGGCAGCAGGTATTGTCGGTGGTAGAGCGGTGGTGAAGACGAAGCTTCGTGCCCGGTTGATGAGGTAGTCGACGAGAGTGCGTGGTCCGGCCACGTAGGCACCGAAGGTGGCGAGCGATTTTCCGAGGGTGGCGACCAGGATGTCGGGCCGGACGCCGGTACTGGCGGCGGCTCCTCGTCCTGCTGGTCCAATGGCTCCGATGGCGTGCGCCTCGTCGACGATGAGGACCGCGTGGTAGCGGTCAGCCAGGGCGCGTAGCTCGGCGAGAGGGGCGATTGTCCCGTCCATCGAGAAGAGTGACTCGCTGACCAGAAATCGGCGTCGAGCCTGGGTTGCGGCGAGGAGGCTGGCGAGAGCACCTGTGTCGCAGTGCCCGTAGATTTTTGTTTGGGCCTTGGACAGGCGGGCGCCGTCAACGATGCTGGCATGGTTGTTCGCGTCGGAGAAGATGGCGTCGTCTGGTCCCGCGAGGGCTGAGAGCAGTCCGACGTTGGCGTGGTAGCCAGAGTTGAACAGTAGGGCTGCCGGGGCTCCATGGAATGCCGCCAATTGGTTCTCGAGTTGGCGATGGGGCTGGAGATTGCCAGCGATCAGCCGTGATGACGCGGAGCCGACGCCGAATGCGCCGAGCGACAGGCGAGCCGCGTCGCGCAGCGCCGGGTGGACAGAAAGGCCCAGATAGTCGTTGGAGGCGAAGCTCAGTACCTGCCGTCCGTCTACGATCGCAGATGGTGGCGTGAGGTTGTCGACGGTACGCAAGGTACGTCGTTCGCCGCGAAGCTCGAGGGTAGCGAGCTCGTCGACAAGAAAGCCGAGAGCGGACACCGGTTGAATCTACGTTGGTGATCGTTCGGCTGTCAATGTTCCACGTGAAACATCTACCGCCAGATCTGAATGCCCAGCCCCGCCAGAAGCGCCGCCTTCGGCGGGTGATCGAGGGTGGGAACGAAAACGCCTCCCAACCCGACACGGACGGCAACTCTGGACAGGAGCTGCCAGCGGATGCCGCCGCCCGCCTGAGCACCGACTTGAACCCCGTCCGAAAAGAAGACCGGGATTGCCCCCTCAAAGAATGGACGAAGGCGCGTTGACGGGCTGCCAAGAAGGTATGTTCCGCCCAGCCATGCACCCAGATGCGGTCCCATGGTAGCTGCGGCAGCGACCTCAATACTGCGTGAGACAGCCAAGGACGTCCCAAACGCGAACACGGCGCCCGGGGCTGTCGGTGCGATGTCGGCACGAAGAAAGCCCGCCAGAGTACGAGCACGCAGCCCGGAAGTGATTCTCAGCGAGCCCCCGTCGCCGGTAGCCGCGTTGTTGCGCTGATCCCCTTTATCGCTGCCGCCATCGTTATCGCCATCGCGGGCGACAGCTACGGCAACCGCCGGCGATGACCCTGTTCGTCTCGCATTGGCGGTGGAGTTGGTCGGACCGCCTACCGTTGATTCGGCAACATGCCCGGAAGGTAGGCCTGCGGAGGAGGGCGTCGGGGAGGAAGGAGCCAGCTGTGAAGGACGCTCGTGCCCTGCGCTGGGCTGGACCGGCGAGACGCGTTCGGTTTTGCTGGCGGAATCGAGCCCCGAAGGTGGGCCAGACTCGACCTGAGATTCGGGCGGCGACGCGCGGTTCGATGATCCCTGTTCGTGGCTTGTTGATCCCTCCGGAGGAAGAGTACCGCCAGGTGGAGCGTCGCTAGTCCTGTCGATGGTTGCCAGGATTTCGTCGATTTCTTTGATACGGGCCTCGACGTCGTGTCGGTTCACGGCATCTGGCTGGCGGCGCTGTCAACCGCAATGCTTCTTCCAGAGTCGACCGAACTTGTTCCTCCGAGGAAGGACGACCAGGCCAGGCTGGAGCCGGCCGAGCTCACCTTGGTGACAAAGGCATCCATGGTCCCGCCGAGGGCGGTGTCGAACCCGCCGCTGGCAGGAAAGTCGGTCGAGTACGTGTAGCCGGTCACGTACACATTTCCAGAACTGTCAACCGCAATGCCGCTGCCGGGGTGTGATCGTTGCTCGTTGGTCCCCCGTCGATGGCGGCGAAACCAGAGCGTCAGCGATACCCGACGTGGACGTGTCTCGGTCGGATGGACATGGCAAGGCACCCGAGGGAGCGCAGGCCGTTCTCGGTCTTTGGTCC
>JAZDLZ010000467.1:0-2451 GCA_043801535.1 Pseudomonadota bacterium | reverse complement strand
TCGCGCGCCAGGCGCGCCCACTATCACGTCGCCGAATCCGTCGCCGTTGACATCGCCGGCGCCGCTCACCAGGGTTTCGGAGGACGGGGCCTAGTAGCTCCAGGATGTTCTCGTCGAGATCCCGCTCGTCGCGGCGCTGCCCCAGAAGACGTGGGCGTATCCCAGCGAGCCAACCACCACGTCGCCAAACCCGTCGCCGTTGACGTCGCCGGCAGCGGCAACCGAGAGTCCGAGCTTGCTTTCTCCTGGCTGATCGGCGCTTCCAGTCCAGGCTGGCGTACTGGCCAGACCAGCAGCGGTACGGTTGCCCAGGAACAGGTACCCCCGCCCGGTACTATCGTCGGGATCGCCGACGACGACATCGGCAAAGCCGTCCTTGTTGACGTCGCCGGCAGCGGCCACCGAGTAGCCAAAAGCCATTCCGTTGGCCGAGACGAACGACCAGGCCGGACCGCTCGTGACAAGACCGCTGGCGCTTCCCAGGAACAGATAGGCCGCTCGCGCGCCAGGCGCGCCCACTATCACGTCGCCGAATCCGTCGCCGTTGACATCGCCGGCGCCGGCCACCGAGGCACCGAATTTGGCATCCTCTTCGTCGATCGAGGCGAAGCTGCCCGCCGGAGTGAGCCCCAGACGGCTGCCCAGGAACAGGTAGACACGTCCTTGCCCCAGCTCGTTGCCGTTCATCCCGGGCGCACCGACGACGACGTCGCCGAATCCGTCGCCGTTGACGTCGCCCGCCGTCGCCGCCGAGCGACCAAAGTACGCCGAGCTCTGGTTGGTCGGATCCGCCGTCCAGGAAACATCGGAGATCAGCGGATCGACGGTCACCGGGAGCTCGGCGGTTCTCATCTCCTCCGCGGGAACGCGCAGGAGCACGGTCCTCGTTTCTGCGTGCCACTCCATGCTGGCGCGCAGCGGTCGGCCCACGCCATCCCAGGCAGCGAGATGAGTGTAGCGCAGCCGTCCGAACGCCAATCCGTCGTCGATGACCTGCACCTCGCCATCGCTTTCGACGCGACCGCGGATCTCCAGATCGCCGTCGGGCCGCGCCCGCACCGTGAAGCCCTGCTCGATACCGCCGGCGCGCGCCACGTACCATTCGGTCACTTCGTCTGGTCGTTCGAAAACCACGCGATCACCGTCGACTACGGGCTCGGTTCCGACAATGCCCCGTCCCTGCTGATCGGTGAGCGCGAAGCGCCAGCCTACAATCGAGACTCCCATCTCGTCCAGCCTCGCGCCTATTCCTGCCGAATGAATGCGAAAGCCGTTGGCAATGGCCTGCGGCTGGCGCTGGTCCTCGGCAATGTACTGCCAGACGTCGTCCGGAAGAGCTCTCGGAGCACCGCCTTCTGGTGTTCGAGGGAGCGACTCTCCGCCCGACGAGCAGCCGGCAACGATGAGACCCGTGAGCAGGAACAGTGGCCTTCTCATGCACATCCTCCTCGGTGTTGATCTCGCTTCTCGCTCGCTCTGCAATCGCCGCACCACATGCCACCTGGCTGCCACCTGCTGGATGGGGACGGTTTCCTGGCTCCCTGGCGTGGATCCCTCGGGAGCGCAGCGGAGGTGTTGTCTTGAATCCGTTTGTATTCCCGTACGTTGTGCTACATGCGATCGGGTACAACGAGCCGGGGTCGGCTGACCGCACTAGATGCTCGACGGCATCATCGTGCGCGGGTGGTACTCCTTGGCATTGTACATGGAGAGACGGCTAATCAGACTCGTCGGTTGCCACCCGATACACCTGGATTATCGGCAGGAACCCGCAGCATCCTGGGCGATCGCCGCCTTCCTCGGCCAGAAAGACTCTCTGCAGGTGCCGACGCACAATCCGTCCTCGTTGCAGTAGGAGTGCTCGCCACAGGCATCGCCGTCGTGACACTCGGTACCCGCCGGTCGCTGGTGCTCCACGCAGGCATTCTGCTCCTCGTCGCACTCGAGGACGTGGCAGTCGTCCACCTGGTTGGCATCGTCGGTGTTGTCGTCGCAGTCGCGGGGCGAGCCGGGCGTGCACCGGCCGCCGAGGCAGATGTCGTTCTCGGTGCAGTAGGCGCCGTCCTCGCAATCGACGCCGTCGCGGACCGGTTTGTGGTCGCAGCCGTTCTCCGGCGAGCAGGTGTCAGTCGTACAGGGATTGCCGTCATCGCAGTTCACGGGGAGGCCTGGCTCGCAGTAGCCAGCGTGGGTTGACTGCGCCCGAAACACCGTCTAGCCTACTAGACAGATCGTGACTGCAAAGGATCTACTGCGGCGCATGCGAGCGCTCGGCTGCCGGGAAGTGCGGCGCAAGGGATCCCACGTGCGGGTGGTGTGATCGTTGCTCGTTGGTCCCCCGTCGATGGCGGCGAAACCAGAGCGTCAGCGATACCCGACGTGGACGTGTCTCGGTCGGATGGACATGACAAGGCACCCGAGGGAGCGCAGGCCGTTCTCGGTCTTTGGTCC
>JAZDLZ010000465.1:0-6637 GCA_043801535.1 Pseudomonadota bacterium | reverse complement strand
GGACCAAAGACCGAGAACGGCCTGCGCTCCCTCGGGTGCCTTGTCATGTCCATCCGACCGAGACACGTCCACGTCGGGTATCGCTGACGCTCTGGTTTCGCCGCCATCGACGGGGGACCAACGAGCAACGATCACACCCAGGCCAGTTGTGAAGCTTGACAGGGCTCCATTCGGTGGACTAAACCCGGGTTTCCCAGTTGATAGTGACAGCCCAACACCCGCGATCGGCGGGATCGTGAGCCCAAGCTGCGTTTCTCAGGAGTCGAAAGTCGCAAGACCAGAGCTGGCGTCCCTAAAACGGCGACAGTGACCACGAGCGCAGCGCGATCTTCGACGGCGGGCTGTCGATCGCCATTGGTTATTCTTTCTTGGGGCAACCATTGGTGCGACTTTGGCGGAGCGTCGAGTCTCGCTCCCCGTCATCCCACCACCGACTTGGAGGCAGAACATGCGTGAGGTCTATGTAGTGGGGGCGTCGAGAACGCCCATTGGCTCGTTCATGGGCGAGCTCTCCTCGATTCCAGCGCCCAAGCTGGGTGCGATTGCGATCAAGGCTGCGCTCGAGCAGGCAACGGTTCCTGCCGATGCGGTCGGCGAGGTCTACCTGGGCTGCGTGCTCACTGCCGGAGTGGGCCAGGCTCCCGCTCGCCAGGCTGCTCTCGGCGCCGGCCTTCCAAAGTCGGTGCCGTGTACCACGGTCAACAAGGTGTGCGGCTCCGGGTTGAAGTCGGTCGTTCTCGGCGCCCAATCCATTCAGGCGGGAGACGCCGAGGTCGTGGTGAGCGGCGGTATGGAGAACATGTCCCTTGCCCCGTACATCCTCACCAAGGCACGGGAAGGCTTCCGCATGGGACACCAGCAGGTGACGGATTCGATGGTTGCCGACGGGCTGTGGGACGTGTATCGCCAGATCCACATGGGGCAGTGCGCCGAGATCTGCGCTCGCGAGCACAAGATCTCGCGCGAGGCGCAGGATGCTTTTGCCGCCGAAAGCTATCGTCGAGCGCTCGCCGCGCAGAAGGACGGGCGATTCAAGGCCGAGATGGCGGCAGTAGCGATCGAGCAGCGCAAGGGACCGGCGAAGGTGATCAGCGAGGACGAGGAGCCCAAGCGAGGCAACATCGAGAAGCTTCCGACCCTCAAGCCTGCTTTCGACAAGGACGGAACCATCACTGCCGGCAACGCTTCGTCGATCAACGACGGTGGCGCGGCGGTCGTGCTCATGGATGCGGATGCGGCGCGCAAGCGTGGCCTGAAGCCACTGGCACGAGCGGTTTCCTGGGGATACTTCGCTCAGGACCCCGAGTGGTTCACCACCGCTCCGGCGGGCGCGATCAATAACGCCCTCGGCCGGGCCGGCTGGAAGGCGAACGAGGTCGATCTGTGGGAGATCAACGAGGCGTTTTCCGTCGTGTCGCTCGTCAATAATCAACTGCTCGGGCTCGATCCGGCCAAAGTGAACGTCAACGGCGGGGCAGTTGCCCTTGGTCATCCGATCGGCGCCTCGGGCGGGCGGGTTCTCGTGACCCTGCTCCACGCGATGGCTGCGCGGGGCGCCCGGCGCGGAGGCGCGGCGCTGTGCATTGGCGGCGGCGAGGCGATTTGCCTTCTCGTAGAAAGGATGTGAGTGAGATGGAAGCTGCGAGCATCAAAAGTATTGGAGTGATTGGCGCCGGCCAGATGGGCGGAGGTATTGCTCAAGTTGCTGCCCAGACTGGTATCGACGTCGTCGTTCTCGACGTGAACCGCGATTTGGCGGAAAAGGCCCGTGGCAGGATTGCCGAGGTCCTGGCAAAGCTCGTGGCCAAGGGAAAGCTCGATGCTCAGGCGCGCGATCAAGCGATCGAGCGCATTCGCCCAGCGTCGGACTACGCTGCACTCGGCAATTGCGACCTCGCCATCGAGGCAGTCACCGAGAACGAACCGATCAAGCTGAAGATATTCGGGGAGATCGACCGCAACACTCGGCCCGACGCCATCATCGCCTCCAACACGTCGTCGATATCGATTACCAAGCTGGCGGCGACCACGCGCAGACCCGACAAGATAATCGGGATGCACTTCATGAACCCGGTGCCGCTCATGAAGCTCCTCGAGGTAGTGCGCGGTCTGGCGACCAGCGAAGAGACCTATCAGACCACGATCGCCCTGGCTGCTCGGCTCGGCAAAGAGACGGTTTCCTCTCGCGATATTCCCGGATTCATTGTCAATCGTATCCTTATTCCGTTAATCAACGAGGCCTGCTATGCCCTCTACGAGGGACTCGGCACCGCTGCCGACATTGACAAGGGCGCCAAGCTGGGATTGAACCATCCGATGGGACCGCTCGAGCTCGCTGATCTTATTGGATTGGATACTTGTTTGGCGATTGCCGAGGTCCTGCATCGCGAGCTGGGCGATGACAAGTACCGTCCGAGCCCACTCCTTCGCCAGTACGTTGCGGCGGGCTGGTACGGACGCAAGGCAGGGCGCGGCTTCTACAACTACGCCAAGCAATAGGCCGAGCACTGAGCACTATGTCGCCGTCGCAAAATAACTTGCACAGTCTCGCCGCCGCCCCCAAGGCAAGATAGGAGAAGGAACCCGTGCCAATCGAAAACCTCATTGTTGCCAGAGCCAGCGAAGGATCGGTTGCCGTCGTGACCGTCAATCGGCCGAAAGCCCTCAACGCCTTGAGCTCGCAGACGGTTGCCGAGCTCCTGGCAGTTGCTGGCGAGCTCGAGGCCGATCGCAGCGTCAGAGCAGTGATCCTGACCGGTGCGGGCGAGAAGGCATTCGTGGCAGGAGCCGACATTGCCGAGATGTCACAGATGAGCGTGCGCGAAGCCAAGGCATTTGCCGAGCTCGGCTGGAAGCTAGGAAGCACGATTGAGCTTTCCAGCAAGCCGTGGATTGCCGCGGTGAACGGTTTTGCCTTGGGTGGTGGTTGCGAGCTGGCGCTGGCTTGCGATTTCATCTACGCCGCAAAGACTGCCAGGTTCGGCCAGCCAGAGGTGAATCTCGGAGTCATCCCCGGATTCGGCGGAACCCAGCGATTACTACGCCGAGTCGGGATTGCCAAGGCTCGCGAGCTGATCTACACCGGCGACATGATCAATGCCGACGAGGCGTTGCGCATCGGTCTGGCCGACGCGGTTGTCGATCAATCAGAGCTACTGCCGAGAGCTAACCAGACCGCCGAAAAGATCGCGGACAAGGGACCGCTCGCCATCGCCGAAGCCAAGCGGGTGATGCAGCTCGGCCAGTCGCTCCCGCTTGGAGATGCATGCACGATCGAGGCGATGGGATTCGCCGCGTTGTTCGACACCGCTGACCAGAAGGAAGGCATGAAAGCCTTCGTGGAGAAGCGCAAAGCCAGATTCGAGGGGAAATAACGTGGACTTCACGCTAACCGAAGAACAGCAGATAATCCAAAAGACGGCGCGCGACTTTGCCACCAAGGAAGTGCTGCCCGTTGCTGCCAAGAACGACGAGGAGCACCGCTTCCCCGTCGATCTGGTCAAACGGATGGCCGAGCTCGGTTTCATGGGCATGGTCGTCCCGGAGGAATACGGCGGTGCTGGGCTTGACACCGTTTCCTACGTCTTGGCGATGGAGGAAATCTCCCGAGCCTGTGCTGGCACTGGCGTTATCATGAGCGTCAACAACTCGCTGGTGTGCGATCCGCTGCACACTTTCGGCACCGAGGAGCAGAAGCGCGAGTGGCTGGTACCATTGGCGCGCGGCGAGCGGCTGGGCTGTTTCGCTCTCAGTGAGCCAGACGCTGGCTCCGACGCTGCGGCCCAGAAGACGACCGCCAAGCTGGTCGGCAACGAGTGGGTGATCAACGGCGCCAAGAACTTCATCACCAACGCGCCCAATGCTCAGGTCATCATCTTGTTTGCGATGACCGAGCCGGAGAAGAAGGTCCGCGGTATCACTGCCTTCGTCCTCGATACCGGCACCCGCGGCGTCACTGTCGGCCAGGCAGATCGCAAGCTTGGTATTCGGGCGTCCCATTCCTCGCAGATCTTCTTCGAGGAGGTGAAGCTGCCCAAGGATGCAGTGCTAGGCAGCGTGGGAGGCGGGTTCAAGGTAGCAATGCACACTCTCGACGGCGGTCGGATCGGGATTGCCGCTCAGGCGCTTGGCATTGCAAGAGCCTGTTTGGAAGACTCGGTTGCCTACTCCTTGGAGCGCAAGACGTTTGGCAAGCCCATTGCCGAGCATCAGGCCATTCAATGGAAGATAGCGGACATGGCCACCGAGCTCGACGCGGCGAGGCTCCTTACCTGGCGGGCGGCCGCGCTGAAGGATCGGGGGGAGCGCCACTCGACAGAGTCGGCAATGGCCAAGCTCTACGCCTCCGACATTGCCAACCGTGCTGCTCGCGAGGCGGTGCAGATTTTTGGTGGCTACGGCTATCTCGCTGACTATCCAGTGGAGCGTCACCTGCGCGATGCGAAGATCACCGAGATCTACGAAGGGACCAGTGAGATCCAGCGATTAGTAATCACCCAGAGCGTGCTCAAAGGCTAGACTCTATCCTCATGACGATGCTGCTGCCGGTCGACCAGAGGGCGACGACCCTCCCTAAAACGGCGATAGTGACCACGAGCACAGCGCGGCTCCGCCGCCCAACTGCTGGCTCTTGGACTGGAAGTCGGGTATTCCTGCTCGGCTTGATTGCTTCTTGTTATTGCATGGCGGCGGCTGGGTGTGGAGGTGCGGATGCAGCAACAAGGAATAGGGCCGGGAGTAGTGCCGGGAGTAGTGTCGGTGGCGGCGGGAACAGGGGCGCAGGAACGGACGAAGCATCCGAAGAAAACGAAAAGAGGTACGTGCCGCCCGAAAAGTACGAGGAGGTCGCGCTCGCTTTCAGAATGAAGCGGCCGGCGGTCATTCGCTGCTTCAGCGATGCCATCAACAACGAACAGATCGACCGGAAGACGACCGGACGGGTTACGTTGGTGCTGCACATTGCCAGCAACGGAAGCCCGAGCAACGTGCACGTTTCCGAGTCGACCATGAAGGGCGCAAAGGTTGTCGAGGATTGCATTGTCCGGTTGGTTGGCGCTTGGCAGTTTTCTCCGCCAGAGCACGAGATCGACTTCTCCTTCGCCTATTCTTTCGAGCCGGAGTAGTGGCAATGGCAGGACACGGCTCGGCTTCAAGCCTCTCGACCGGCAGCGCGCTGCTGTCGCCATTGTTCTTGTTCCCGCTTGCAGTCTCTGCCTGTGGAGGCACCACGCAACGCGAGCCCGCACGACTCGTCACGTCGAGCGCTAGCGGCGAGGAGCGGCGCGGTGCGCCGCCTTCTCCGGCCGATAGCGACGACAATGAATCGACGGAAACCGACGCGGACGGAATGCAGGTCGAAGGATTGCCCGGAACCGTCGACCCCGAATCCGCACGAGCGACCATCGAGCGCGCATACCCGGCGATCATCGGCTGCTATCGACGTGAGACGGTCGAAGCCAGGTTCGTTGGAGGCGCGGTCGAAATCGCACTGCGCATTGCCGTGGACGGGTCGGTCAGAAAGGCCCAGATCAGCGGAGGCGATCTGGGCGCCTGGCCTGTCGAGAAGTGCATCCTCCGTGTGATCAGGAGCGTTCGCTTCAGGCGACCGCGAGGGGGAGGGGAGGCAGAATTCAGCGTTCCGTTAGAGCTGTCCCATCAAGGCAACGTGGTGGACATGGACGAAGGTCCGGCCCAGATTGCGTTGATGTCCCATCTTTCGTCGCTAAGCGTTTGCAGCAAGGCAGGGACAGCGCCTGACAAGTCTCGCATCGTCGTGTACGTGGGTCCGGGCGGAGTAGTCAAGTCGGCAGGTTTCGTTGCCGCTGGCGCGCTGCCGCTCGACGAAGCATGGGCAGATTGTGCCCATGCCAGGGCATTGACCTGGCGCTTCACCGATCCTCGTGGAATGGTCTTGAAAGTAAAAGGTTGGTACTCGTCGCCGTGAAACTAGATCTCAACGAAAAAGAAAGCTCGATCGTCGAGAGGGCACGTGGCTTCGCCACCGAGATCCTCGAGCCAAAGGCGAGAAACCGGGATCGCAGCGCCGTGTTTCCGGTGGAAGAGCTGAAGGAACTGGCGAAGCTCGGCCTTCTCGGGGTGAACGTACCGGCGTGCTACGGAGGCGCCGAATCCGGGGCCGTGGCGTATTCCCTGGCGATGATGGAGATTGCCAGGGCAGACGCTTCGGTGGCAGTTGCCGTGGCGGTGACCAACATGGTTGCCGAAGTCCTGTGTGCGTGGGGCTCCGAGGAGCAGCGTGCTCGGTACGTACCGAAGGTGGTGGACGGCCGGCATATCTGCGGGTCTTTCGCGCTCTCCGAGCCGCAGGCAGGTTCCGATGCCGCAGCGCTTTCAACTAGCGCGGTTCGCTGCGCTGCTGGATACCGGTTGAACGGGAACAAGCAGTGGATCACCAGCGGAACACACGCCGGCCTGTTCGTGATCTGGGCAAAGACCGATCCTGCGGCTGGCAGTCGCGGCATCAGCGCTTTCGCGGTCGCCAAGGGAACACCGGGACTGGTGGTCGGTCGCGCCGAGGAGAAGATGGGTCTGCACGGGTCGTCGACAGTCCAGCTTCACCTCGAGGACCTCGAGGTCGGACCGGAAGCGTTGCTCGGCAAGGAGGGCGACGGTTTCA
>JAZDLZ010000464.1:0-2178 GCA_043801535.1 Pseudomonadota bacterium | reverse complement strand
GGACCAAAGACCGAGAACGGCCTGCGCTCCCTCGGGTGCCTTGTCATGTCCATCCGACCGAGACACGTCCACGTCGGGTATCGCTGACGCTCTGGTTTCGCCGCCATCGACGGGGGACCAACGAGCAACGATCACACCCATGCTGCGGGGGCGGGTTGACGCGTTTCAATCGGTAGCGTTTTCGCCAAGCAGCAGACTCTTGGCAGCGGGAAGCTGTGCAGGGCCGGTCGTGATCTGGGATTTGCGGCGGCGGGATACCAGAGAGCTCGTCGGTCACAGCGCCATGGTTTTCGGTGTTGCCTTTGACCCGGTCGGCGAGCTACTCGCTTCGGCGAGCTTCGACACTACCGTTCGCATCTGGGACGTGAGTAGTGGCAAGGAGCGGCTGGTGCTGCGCGGGCACGAGAAGCAAGTCACCAAACTGGCATTCAGCTCGACCGGCGAGCTATTCTCGGCGAGCAAGGATGGGTCTGTGCGCCAGTGGGACACTCGCACTGGCAGCAGTCGAGTCGTGGTCAGGACGGATGGCCAGATCTACGGTCTCGCTGTCGATGTCGTCGACGATGAGCTGGTCACTGGCAGTATCGACGGAATCATCCGTCGCTGGAAGCTTGGCGCTGGCGAGGAATCGATGTCGCTTTCCGGTCATCGAGAGCTGGTGACTGCCGTTGTCCATAGCCCTGATCGGCAGCTAGTGGCGTCGAGCAGTCTCGACGGAACAGCGCTCCTCTGGAATCTGGCGTCCGGTCGTCACACGATACTCGGTCGTCACCAGGGTGCCGTTTCCGCAATCGCGTTCAGTCCCGATGGAAGAAGAGCAGCCTCGAGCAGCCTCGATGGCACTCTGCGGCTGTGGCAAGTCGGACGTGAGTCCGAAGCTGCCGTTGAGAGCGGACACGCAGAACAGGTCTTCTCCGTGAATTGCTCCCCAGACGGCAAGACCCTCGTATCTGGCGGCGCGGACAGGACCATGCGAATGTGGGACTTGCGGTCTGGCCGACAACGCACGCTCTTGCTGGGTCACAATGGCACAGTCGTTGGCTTAGCCTTCAACCACGATGGCACGAAGATGGCTTCCGCAAGCCACGACCGTAGCGTCCGACTCTGGGACGTGGCTACTGGAAGCAGTAGGGAGCTCCATCCGCCTCACGAGGTTCAAGCTTGGGATGTTGTATTCAGCTTGGGCGGGGACACCGTCGCTTCGGCGGGAGGCGACCGGAGGATACGATTCTGGGATACGCGTTCTCTCCTGGCGACCGGCGAGCTCCGGGCCGAATCCATTCTCAATGGCGTCGCTATTGGTGCTGATGGACGGTTGGTGGCTGCTTCCACCGTGAGTGGCTCGGTATTAGTGTGGGATAGGAAGACGTCTCGACTGAAGGCCGAGTTGCGCGGTCATGTGGGCGGAGTTGGGTCCGTGGCGTTCACCGCCGACAGCGGCTCGCTCGTTTCAGGCGGAGGGGATGGTACGGTCCGACACTGGGACCTCGCTGCCAGAACCAGTACCATCCTCGCAGAGCACGTGGCTTCGGTCCAAAAGCTGGCAATCAGTCCAGACGGAAGACTCCTCGGTATCCCATTGGGCGATGGCACGGCTCACATCTCGGATCGGGCAACCGGAGAGACGATGGCCGTGCTGCGCGGTCATCGTGGCACAGTCAGAGCTTTTCGCTTCACGCCTGACGGAAGATTTGCCGCAACTTGCGGTGCCGACGGAACAGTCCGTACGTGGGACGTTGCCACCGGCCGTCCCTGCTGGCGGGCATCGCTCGTGCTGCGGTCGCCGCCGCGTCTCAATACTCATCTCGGCTGGGCTCGGCTCGACGGCACACGGGATTCTCGGGATACGGAGAGGGACACGACGGAAACGCTGCCCTCTGCCGAATCCTGGCAGCGAGCAGTAGCAGAGAACGCCAGAATCGCCGTCCAAGCGACTGGCGGCGCGACAGTTGGGAGAGGCGCGTCACCCAACCCCGTGTCCGCTGACAATCGGGCGCCGCCGAACACACCCGGTGGTGGCAGCGGCGGAGTCGGGCGCCGTCCAGTAGTCGGTGACGATGACTTGCTTTGCCTCCTGACCTATGATGACGCGCTTCAGCTCTGGAGCATGGCTGCCGGCCAACTCCTTGCCAGCGTGCCGCTGAACAGCTTTGTCGGGGCGGCGCCGGCGCCGCCGCC
>JAZDLZ010000463.1:0-5984 GCA_043801535.1 Pseudomonadota bacterium | reverse complement strand
CGGCCATTCATTGGATTGCCATGTCACCGTCACGCCGCCGGTTGTTGCGGCGAGAATAGCACCCCGAAAGAGGAATGGAACAAGGAACTAGGGACTAGGCACAGGGAACAGCACAACCAACGGCTTTGATTCACACCCGTTCCGCGCGAAGACGGCTGTTCTCATGGCAGAAGCCGCAATTGGCGTGGCGGACCGAGTGGTATGCTACGCGGAAACAGGTTTGCGTCTGGCTCGGCACCCACCAGATAGACCTTGCTGGCGCCGGTCTGCTCGATGTACGTGAGCAATTGGTCGCGGCTGGGGCGATCCGCCCAGACCATTCCCGTTTCGGCGCCGGCACGGGCGAGGATCGTGTGATCGCCTGCCGCGCCACTGACCAAGGCACAGCGGGGCGGCGGGTTGCTGGCGGCAAGAGCTGGGGCTAGTGGAGTGAAGGGTGGCCACAACACTGCTTCTCCAGGCGAGGGAGGTCCTCGCAGGAGTCGGACGTCTGGCAGAGCGAGCCCGATTTCACGGATCCGGCGGATGGTCTGAACGATCTGTCGGTGGGCGCGCAAGGGGATGGCAGCACGGCCGAGCATCTCGACGATCTCGGGGGCGCGGCCAAGAGGCTCGACGAGGAGGACTGGGGCTCTCTGCCAGCGCAGGGTCTCGGTGACCCAGTCGAGGACGGCGGCTGCTTCTTGTGGAGCGCCCGAGAGACAGCCGCTGCTGACGTCGACGATCAAGATGTCGCACGCTCGAACGTGGCATTCGCCGGCCAGGCCTCCGCCTGGACCGATGGCGCCCGCGTATACGATTCTCGCTGCCGGAGTATCGACGACCAGCGACGCGGAGCCGATCGAATAGCCCGCGGGAAAGAGCTCGAGGCGGAGGTTGCCGAGCGTGAAGGGGCGTCCATACGGCACGGCAAGAGCCGCGCCCCCCGTTGCCACTCTGGTAGTTGTGGCGGCAGTCACCGCGGTGGCTGCTGCTGCTCCAGTGGTTGCTGCACGCGCGGTCTTGTGCGTTCGGCGTGCGGCAGTAAGCAGTCCGATGGTAGCCTGGGTGGCAATGATCTGTTGGTGACGACAAGAAGGCAGGAGCCGGGCACTCGACACGAAGCTGAGCCCGCGCGATCGCGAGGCGTCGCACCACAGCGGAGTTCCGATCAGGCGTACTCCGTCAGACCAGCCGACAACTTCGCCGCCCGATTCTCGAGCACGACGGCCAGAGCGCTTTCCACTCGAACGTCGTTCACCATGCCGAGGCAGCGGCATCAGTTATCCCAAGCGCCAGACCAGTTTCCAGTACAGGTACACCCACGGGGCGATGAACATTACTGCATCGATGCGGTCGAGCATGCCGCCGTGGCCGGGAAGAAGCCTGCCAGAGTCCTTTACGCCACACGCCCGCTTGATCATGCTTTCGACCAAGTCGCCGGATTGACCGAGGATGCTGCCGACCAGTGCCAGGACGATTCCGTGTCCCCATCCGAGCTGTGGGAAAAACCAAAAGTTGGCAGCCACGATTGCTGCGAGCGAGCCCAGGACGCTTCCGACTGCTCCAGCCAATGTCTTGCCTGGGCTGATCGTCGGGTAGAGTTTCCGTTTGCCGAGAAATCGTCCGGCAAAATAGGCGAAAGTGTCGCCGAGCCAACCGATCGCCAGCACCAGGTAGACCCAGGCGGCGCCGTGGGGAGCTGCATCTCGTTTCAGGAAGGCGACAAAGGAGATCAGCACTCCCGCATACACTACTCCGAAGCTCATGGTTGCCGCCCTCGTGTTCACGGTGGGCAGATCACGAGGCCGGAACAAATAGAACAGAGCAGGGCAGAGCACTACCGCCGGCAAGGCAAGCGAGAACGCCTTGTCGCTGCCAAAGAACAGGACCACTGCCGCCACTCCTCCCATGCAGATGCCCACCCAACGCTCTACCGCGTCCTTCATCGTCATGGCGAAGAACTCGTGCAGGGAGATCATCGTCGCCAGGAAGACGAGTGCCCATAGCCACTCCGGTTGTCGGAGCTCGACCGAAACAATGACAACCGGTGCCAGCACGGCAGCGGTGCCCAAACGGGCGGCGAGGTTCCCGATCTTCATGTTCGTTGCTTGCCGGCCATCACTTGCGCTGGTGTCAACCCGAAGCGGCGCTCTCGCCGATCGTACGCCTCGAGAGCAGAGAGCAAGTCATTTCGTCGAAAGTCGGGCCATAGAGTATCGGTGAAGTAGAGCTCCGCGTAGGCGGCTTCCCAGAGGAGAAAATTGGAGATCCGCTGCTCGCCGCTGGTGCGAATCAGGAGATCGAGCGGGGGCATGTCCTTGGTGGCGAGCAATGAGCTGATCTTGTTCTCGTCGATTTGCTCGGGCTTGAGGCCCGTCTTGATCGCTGTCCGCAGGGCATCCGTCAAGGCCTCGCGTCCGCCGTAGCTCAGGGCAAGGCACAGGAGCATCGACTTGTTGTTCTCGGACTCTCGCGTCAAGGACTGGAGCGGCTCCCGTACCCAGCTTGGCAGACGTTCGGTATGGCCGATGGTCTTGAGTCTTATGTCATTGGAAAGAATCTCCTCGCGCTCTCCGATTACGTAGTCGCGGAGTAGCTCCATTAGTGCCTGTACTTCCTCGGGCGGGCGTTGCCAATTCTGCAAAGAGAAGGCGTAGAGCGTCAGGCATTCGAGCCCAAGCTGCCTGGCAGCCCGGACGACATCCTTGACGCTCTCGGCGCCCTCGCGGTGGCCGTCAACACGCGGCAGGCCGCGTCGGCATGCCCAACGGCCATTACCGTCCATGATGATGGCGACGTGGCGAGGCTGCATGACGGTCGGCCATACCACGGCCAGAGCCCCGTTGCAACCCGAGGGATTATCTCTTACGCTCGGCCGACATGAAGACGAAAGCGGACATCGAAGCATACCTTCTCCGCACCGACTTGCGATTCCACGAGCTGTCGGATTGCATGTGGGTTATCAGCGGTGCCGGGAATGCAGAACAGATCGTGCTCAAGCTCGCGCCGCCAGTACTGGTGTGTCGGGTTCACGTGATGGATGCACCCAAAGATCGCAGGGAGGATTGTTTCAAGACTCTCTTGGAGCTCAATGCCGCCGAGATGGTACACGGCGCCTACGGACTCGAGGGAGACAAGATTGTCGTTTCCGGTGCGCTCGAGCTGGAAAACCTGGACTACAACGAATTCCAGGCCACACTCGACGACGTCGTTCTTGCAGTCGCCAACCACTATCCGCGCCTCGCCAGCTTCCGCGGGGCAGCCGCGGCTTAAAGGAGCCTGCCTATGGGAATCTTTGCTCGGCTGGGAACGCTGATCAAATCGAATATCAACGACCTGGTTACCAAGGCCGAAGATCCGGAGAAGATGCTCAACCAAGTGCTGCTCGAGATGCAGCAGCAGCTCGTCGAGGCAAAAAAACAGGTGGCCATGGCCATCGCCGACGAGAAACGTTTGCAGAAACAACTCGAAGTCGAGAAAGAGCGCGCGGCCGAGTGGGAGCGCAAGGCAATGCTAGCGATCCGGGCGAACGACGACGGCCTTGCCAAGGAAGCCCTCGTGCGCAAGCAAGAGCACGACGGCATCGGCGAGCAGTATCATCGCCAGTGGGAAGCCCAGAATGCCGCGGTATCCAAGCTCAAGGAAGCATTGCGGCTCCTGAGTAACAAGATCGACGAGGCCAAGCGCAAGAAGACCCTGCTGGTCGCCAGGAAAAAACGAGCCGAAGCCCAGCGTACGATCGCGGCCACGATGTCCGGCCTATCCGATACCAGCGCCTTCGACACTTTCGATCGGATGGCGAACCGTATCGACCAGATCGAAGCCGAGGCCGAGGCAAGTGCCGAGCTGGCTGGCGAGCTATCCACCGATTCGCTCGAATCCAAGTTCGCCAGGTTGGAGAAAGGCACGGCGCCCGGCGCAGAGCTGGCGCTCGCCGATCTGAAGGTCAAGATGGGGCTCGCTGCTCCGGCCCAACCTCGGGCGCAGCTGCCTGCTCCCGAGAGCACCTCGCTCAGTGACGAGGATCTCAAGGAATTGGAGGATCTAGACATCGGTACCAATTCGGCCAACCACGACGGCGCCTCTGGCCTCGAGAGCGCCGAAGATCCGCCCAAGAAGCAATAGCGCATCGCTTCGCATCGCATCGCCCTCCTCTGTTGTAGCTTTCAGGTGCTGAAAGGCTCTGGACGTTATGGGGAGAGATCCGCTAGCCTGATTCCGTGCAACGCCTCCCACTGCTACTGCCCGATCCATCGTATTGGCTCCGTCTCTTCGACCCTCGAGGCGGAGGACTCTTCGTGCCGACTCTGAATCCTCCCAATTTGGGGACCGAGGTTCGAATCGATCTCACCATTACCGAGGGTGGCCCGCGAGTGATTCTCAGGGGTAACGTGCTGTGGCGACGAACCGAGGAGGGTCGCGATCCGGCCGGCTGCCTGGTTGCACTACCAGCGGATGAGCGCGAGAAGATCAACTTCATCAACGGGTTCGTCCGCGGTGGATTGATCAATCGTCGCGAACGGAGACGCTTGCCCCTTCGCCTGGCAGTCTCCTACACCAGCGCGGCAGGAGCGGGCAGCTCGTGGTCTCGTGACTTCAACGAAGAAGGAATCTTCGTTCTGGCAGACAGGCCGTTGGCAGAGGGCGCGGTAGTCGGAATGACCATCCGCGTCCCCGGTCATCCGACTCCACTATCGGTGAGCGGGACTGTCACCCACACTGTCCTCGTCGAGGACGAAGACGTTCCCGGGATGGGCATCCGCTTCAACCTCGACGAGAAACAGGCAACGGTGCTTGCCACGTTGATGGACGAGCTCGAAGCAGGTTTTTACCGCGGCGCCCTTCCCGACGAGGTCATCAGCTAACATCCAGTCGTTTCTCTGGTGAACGCTCGCAGCAGCGACGACGCGGTTCTTGTCGCTTCGATCGGTTCGGTGCCGATGGCGGTCTCGTCGGACAAGACGATGCCGGCATAGCCTCGGACAGCGACGAGATCGAAAAGGTGACAGACTTCCGAGCGAGTCGGCGATCGATTCTGGCGCAGATGCTCGAGCACCTGGCCCGCCATGAGCACGGGGGTGATCACGTTGCAGGGAGAAAAGCGGGCTATCCAGCTTGCCATCGCAGTCGGTCCAAGCTGGGCGCCGAGGTCACCACGGCAGATCCACAGTGCATCGGTGGCTCCGGCAATGGTCTCGATGTTCTCGATCGCTTCTCGGCGTTCGATTTTGCCGATGACCGGCCTGCCCGGACAGAGCTGTCGTACCCAGTCAGCCTCGGCACCGGTTTTCATGAAGGAGAAAGCGAAACAGACGCCGGGGAGATGACCGGTGGTGAGGACGCGCTCGCGGTCAGCGGCGCCGAGAGTGCAGAGCTCGACCGGATGCTCGACGAGATTGACTCCCTTGCGAGGCTTGAGGAGCCCATTGGCCATACTCTCGACGAGGAGGAGCCCCGGACGCGGGCAATCCTCGACTCTGAAAGACAGCCGGCCGTCGTCGACACTGACGGTGTCGCCGGGTCTCACGGCCTGGAACAGCTCCGGGTGAGGTAGAGGAATGCCGTCTTCTCCGCTTTCGGCAATCGCAAACACCACGCGCTCGCGGTCGGCGACCGCTCGTTCGGCAAACCAGCCGAGGCGCATCTTTGCCCCCTGAAGATCGACAACGAGAGGGAGGCCGGGGAGAGCCGAGGCAATGCTGCTCGCTGCCTTGCCAAGGGCTGCCGGCGAAAGGTGTGCGGCATTGATTCGGAAGGCGGTAGCGCCTGCCTCGGCGAGAGCAGAGGCGAGGTGCAGCGATGCTGGTCCGAGCGTGACCACGAGCTCTGGAACGGAGTGGCCTCGGTCTGACGAGTTGCACGGAGGTGTGATCGTTGCTCGTTGGTCCCCCGTCGATGGCGGCGAAACCAGAGCGTCAGCGATACCCGACGTGGACGTGTCTCGGTCGGATGGACATGACAAGGCACCCGAGGGAGCGCAGGCCGTTCTCGGTCTTTGGTCC
>JAZDLZ010000462.1:0-9103 GCA_043801535.1 Pseudomonadota bacterium | reverse complement strand
GGCTCGGTGAAGGGGAAATACGAGGCGCGCAGACGGATGCCGAGGCCCTCCCCGAAAAAGCGTCGGACGAAATGCAGGAGCACGCCTTTCAGGTCGCTCATGCGAACGCCGTCGTCGACCAGCAGCCCTTCCACCTGGTGGAACATCGGCGAGTGAGTCGGGTCGTCGTCGCGCCGGTACACCGCACCAGGGGCGATAATCCGGATCGGCGGTTGTTTGGCCAACATGGTGCGAATCTGTACCGGAGAGGTGTGGGTTCGTAGCAACACCTCGTCGGAGAGGTAGAACGTATCCTGCATGTCTCGGGCTGGATGCCCTTTCGGCATCGCCAGCGCCTCGAAATTGTGGAAATCGTTCTCCACCTCTGGGCCGGACGCCTCCTCGAAGCCCAACTCGGAGAAAATGCCAATCATCTCCCGACGCACCTGCGTCAGCAGGTGAAGATGGCCGAGCCACGCTTGCCGGCCTGGCAAGGTAACGTCGACCTTTCGCGCCAAGTCCAACGCCCGTGCGACAAGCACGAGCTGGCGGAGCCGCTCGTCGGTCTCTTTCTCGATTGCCAGCTTGACTCGGTTGGCGGTTTCGCCAACCGTGGGGCGTTCTTCGGGCGGCAAAGTGCCGAGAACACGCAGCAGCTCGGAGACCCGCCCTTTCTTGCCCAGGAAACGGGCTTGCAGCAGACGAATCTCCTGCTCCGACGCCAGCTCTGCTGCTGCGGACTCGAAAGCCTTCTCGAGCTCGAGGAGCTCGCTGATGACTTGATCTGCTTTGCTGGCGGGCATGGCAGCTCCCCCCAAAATCCGACTTAGGTACAGCACTCCCGTAGCTCGGGATCGATACTCGCGCCGAAGTCCGCGCGAGGCGGCGCCAGCCTGCCCAGAATCAGGAGCTCAAGGCACAGTGGGGTCACCGGCTCGATCACGGACTCGCGGGGATCAGGACTAGGCACAAACGCCTGCGACTCTGGCGATCTCTTTGAATGCTCGGGGGTCGCTAATAGCCAGATCGGCGAGAATCTTGCGATCCAGATCCACTCCAGCCTTGGCAAGGCCGCCAATCAGTCTGGAATAGCTCGTTCCAATTTCGCGCGCTGCCGCATTGATCCTGACTACCCAGAGGCGGCGGAAATCACTCTTCCGTTCCCGGCGATGGCGATACATGTACGCCCAGGCGTGCTGTACCGTCTCGCGAGCCGGTTTGTAGCAAGTACCGCGCTTTCCTCGGTAACCCTTTGCCCATTGGAGGATACGGTTTCGCCGACGGCGAGCTTTGTATCCTTTCTTTGCACGAGGCATGTCTTGAAGCTCCGCTCTAAACTTGGGATGGGGACTCTAGCAGCATGATTCGGAAGGAATCGTTAGGCATAGGGAAGAAGTGCCTTTACCTGATGCTCCTGAGTCTTGTCGATGAGACCCGCGTGGCGCAGATTGCGCTTTCGAGTCCGCGATTTCTTGGTGAGGATGTGTCTCCGATAGGCGTGATTGCGCTTCACCCGGCCACGGGCAGTTAGCTTGAAGCGTTTCTTCGCTCCAGAGTTCGACTTCATCTTCGGCATTGCTCTGCTCTCCCTGAACTTGCGCTACCCTACTCTCTTGGTCGCGACGGTGCAACTGGTGCTGCTGGCACCGATGGTGTTGGCAGTGTTGGCGGTACGGGCGGCGTTGGCGGTGCTGCCGCGGATCCTGGCACCGAGGGTACCGAGGGTGCCGAGGGTACCGAGGGTGCCGTTGGCGCTGGTGACGCGCCAACTCCAGCAGCAACGTCGACGCCAGCGCCAGCAATACGCGGCGGTGCACCCAAGGCACGCGCCGCCGGACCGGCTGGACTTGCGGCAGATGCCGGCTTCGGAGCTCCGATCCGCGGCGAAACGATCATGACCATCCGCCGCCCTTCCAAGAGTGGAATCTGTTCGATATGGGCGATATCGCGACAGTTCTGCAGTACTCGATCGAGAATGGCGCGACCCGTGTCCGGATGGACGATCTCTCTTCCTCGGAAGCCCACCACCAACCGAACCTTGTTGCCTTCCTCGAGAAAACGACGAATGTGGCGGAGCTTGAAGTTGAGATCGTGGTCGTCGGTCTTGGGACGAAACTTGACTTCCTTGAGTCCGATCGTCGAGGAGTGCTTCTTCGCTTGCTTGGTCTTCTTCGCCTGTTCGTACTTGAACTTGCCGTAGTCCATGATTCGACAAACAGGCGGGACCGCCTTGGGCGATACTTCGACGAGATCGAGCCCTTTCTCGTTGGCAAGGCGCATCGCCTCGCCAGTCGGCAGAATGCCGAGCTGAGTGCCGTCCTCGCCAATTACCCTGACTTCGGGCACTCGGATACGGCGGTTGATTCGATGGGTCTCGCTCGATGGCAGTTCTCGATGTGGTGGTCTAGGGGGAATGGCTATCCTCCGTGCTTTTTCTGCTCCGCGCTTGCCTCTTCTACGGTACCGCCTCGCGGAATGCGGACCGCGTCCTCGAGAACCTGGGCGAGCTCGTCGAGGGACATCGATGGCATTTGCTGGCCAGAACGACTACGCGGAGCGACCGTCTTGGTGGCAGCCTCTCGCTCTCCCACGACCAGCATGAAGGGAATCTTCTCGAGTTGCGCTCGCCGAATCTTGGCTCCCAACTTGTCCGAGGAAAGATCCGAGTCTACCCGCAGTTTGCGGCTGCGCAACATGTTAGCGACGCTGGCAGCCCATTCGTCATGTTTTTCCGACACCGTCACGACTCGAGCCTGCACTGGCGCCAACCACGGCGGCAGCGCGCCCGCGTAGTGCTCGAGCAAAACGGCAAAAAACCGCTCAATCGAGCCCAACAGAGCCCGATGAATCATGACCACTCGATGGCGGCCACCGTCCTGGCCGACGTAGGTCAAGTCGAAGCGCTCGGGCTCCTGGAAGTCCACCTGAATCGTCGAGCACTGCCATTCGCGACCCAGCGCATCACGGAGCTTGAGATCGATCTTGGGCCCGTAGAATGCACCGCCGCCCTGGTCTAGCTCGTATTCGAGGCCGGTTGCCTTCAAGGCATCGAACAACGCCGCTTCCGCCTTGTCCCACTCTTCTGGATTGCCGACATACTTGCCGGGCCGAGTCGCGAGATAGAGCTTGAAATCGTTGAACCCGAACGTCTTGAGAATGTGCAGACAGAATCCGAGAGTACGGTGCAGCTCCGCCGAGAGCTGGTCCGACCGCATGAAAATGTGAGCATCGTCCTGGGTGAAACCACGCACCCGCAGAAGCCCGTGCAGGACGCCCGACCGCTCGTAGCGGTACACCGTCCCCAGCTCGGCGTAGCGAATTGGCAGCTCTCGATAGCTACGCAGGGTGTCCTTGAAGATGGTGATGTGGTAGGGGCAGTTCATTGGCTTGACCAAGTACTGCTGGCCTTCCACGTCCATCCCCGAGAACATATTCTCCTTGAAGAAGGACAGGTGCCCCGATTGACGCCAAAGCTCGTCGCGAGCGATGTGGGGCGACGAGACAAGATCGTATCCGCTGGCCAGGTGTTCGGTGCGCCAGAACTCCTCGGCGATGTAGCGTACCAACGCGCCCTTCGGATGCCAGAGCACCAGGCCACCGCCGATGGTCTCGTCGATCGAAAAGAAACCGAGCTCTTTCCCGAGCTTGCGGTGATCCCGCCGTTTCGCTTCCTCGAGGCGAGCCAGGTGCTCCTTGAGAGCAGCCTGATCCGCGAACGCGGTGCCGTAGATCCGCTGGAGCATCTGATTCCGCTCGTCGCCGCGCCAATACGCACCAGCGACGGCGAGGAGCTTGAACGCACCCAGCTTGCCAGTCGACGCGACGTGCGGTCCCCGGCAGAGATCGACGAACTCCCCCGAGCGATACAGGGTGACCGTCTCTCCTTCCGGAATCGCTTCCAGAAGCTCCAGCTTGTAGGTTTCACCCGTCCCGGCGAAAGTCTCCCGTGCCTCGGCGCGGCTTACCTCGACTCGCTCGAAACGGTGGTCTGCCTTGACGATTCGCCGCATCTCTTCTTCGATGCGACCGAGATCGTCTTCGGTGAAGGGACTTGGCACCTCGAAGTCATAGTAGAACCCCGTTTCGATGGCGGGCCCAATGGCAACCTTGGCCTCGGGGAAAAGGCGCTTGACCGCATCCGCCATGACATGGGCGGTCGAGTGTCGCAGAATCTCGAGTGGCGTCAGCTTCACTGCCTCCTTGGCGGCCGCTTCGTCCGAGCTCAATTTTTGTTCACGCTCACGATCTGCCATCAGAAAACCAGAAGGCCGGGTACCAGGTCCCGGCCCTCGCAATTCTAACTGCACGCTGCCGGGATTCGTCGTCCCGGTACTGCTGCTTCGTCGTAGGCGCGGGCGGGATTGAACCGCCGACCCCTACCGTGTCAAGGTAGTGCTCTCCCACTGAGCTACGCGCCTGATTCCAAACACCTGTGCATAGCAAGGACCATGCTGTGCGTTGCTTTGTGTAGTAGGTGTATCCCCTTCCTGTCAAGGTTTTTCCGCTGGTCGCCGGGCTAATTGGTTTTCGGCGAAGCCACGGCTAGTGTATGCTCCCCAACTGTTGGTAGCGAAGCTCCGATTCGACTGTACCTCGTCATCAGGACTAACCAAATGATTCCAACGCGTTTTCCTGGAATCAGGAGCAGGAATCGGGAGCAGGAATCGGGACAGGGAATCGAGAGCGGGAATCGGGATCGTTGACTGAGGACCAGAGGTCAGGCGGAGCCGCGCCAGAGGAATACCGTGCCGGACGATACGCCGAATCATCGCAACGCTATTGCCGACTCGTCCGATGCGAAGGACTTCGGCGATCTCGAGGCTATCGAGAACGTCCCGTTCGAGGAAACGGCGCAACCGCCTGCGCAAGAGCCCTTGAGCTGGTTCAAGCTGGTTGCCCGGGCAGCAGTAATCGCCTTTTATCTGGTGTGGCATTCGGTGCGTTGGCTCACCGTGCGCTTGGGAATGGCTCTCTCGGGACAAGACGAAGCTCACTGCCTGGCCTGGTTCAGCGAATGCCTGCTCCGGCTCTTCCGCGATCTCGGCGCCACCTTCATCAAGGTCGGCCAGATCATGAGCACCCGGCCCGACCTTTTGCCCCCGCACGCCATCGATGCCTTGGAGAAATTGCAGGATCAAGTCGGACCATTCGATTTTGCCCTCGTTCAAGAGACCATTATTGAAGACTTTGGCGAACCGCTCGAGGATATCTTCGAGTCCTTCTCCAACGAACCAATCGCCAGTGCCTCGGTCGCCCAAGTGCACCAAGCACGGCTACGGGACGGCAGGACGGTCGCGGTCAAAGTCCGCCGACCCCGAGTAGACCTGATCGTCGCCTTCGACCTCGCAGTGATGCGGCTGGCAGCACGGCTCATGTGCTTGATACCCTCCATCCGGCTGTTTGCACCGGTGGAGGCAGTCGACGAATTCGGTCGCGGAGTGCGACTGCAACTCGACTTCTCCATCGAGGCCAAAAACAACGAACGGTTCCGCCGCTGTTTTGCCGGGAATAGCGACGTGGTCTTCCCGGTGCTAGTAAAGGAGCTCTGCTCTCGCCGAGTCTTGACGATGGATTTCATCGAAGGCGTCAAAGTCCTTCAGTTTCGTCAAACCAGACACGACCCGGCCAGACTCGCTCGCATTGGCTTCCACCTGCTGCTCAAGATGGTTTTCGAGGACGGATTCGTTCACGCCGACCTCCATCCCGGTAACATTCTCATTACTCCCGAGGGAAGAATCGCTCTGGTCGACCTTGGACTCGTCGGCGAGGTCGAACAGAAAAAGCGCCTGGATTTCATGCGTTTCTTCGCTGCCTGGGCACAACGCGACGGAAAAACCATGTCTCGCGTGCTCCTCGAGCTCTCACCCGCCCGAGCCCAAACACCAAGCCGCGAAGGATTCGAGCGTGCGGTCGACGATTTCGTACAACGTACCTGGGGCAAGCCAATCGGCGATCTGCAAATCGGGGCGGTGGTGCTCGATCTTCTGCACATCCTGCGACGCTACGGGATCAGGGTGAATCCGACCTTCACCATGGTCAGCATTGCTATCGCAGTCACCGAAGGCATCGGCAGACAACTCGACCCGTCTCTGAACCTGATGCAGGAGGCGGTACCATTCTTTGCCAAGTTGCAGAAATCGGCTGCCTAGCGTAACAGCGTTTCTTTTTGACTCCTCAACAGGGAGGCATAGTCCAGCTAGGCGCTCGTCAGAGAGTAGGCTACACTGCCGCGAATGAAGATCGAAAAGACGATCGGATTCATCGGCGTTGGCAACATGGCCGAAGCGCTGCTGCGCGGGCTGTTGCGGGGCAAGCACTGCGATCCCGAGCAGATTAGCGGATCCGGCCCCCGCCCGGAACGGGTGGACGAGCTCCGTTCCCGCTATGGCATCTTCACGAGCTGCGACAACTCGGAGATAGTCGAACGCTCGGACATCGTAGTCCTCTCCGTCAAGCCACAGATTCTTCGGGGAGTGCTTGACGAAATCGCGAACAAGCTCAAGGCAAACGCCCTTGTCTTGTCGATCGCGGCTGGAGTTCCGATCGCGGCAATCGAAGCGCGTCTTCGGCCTGGCACGCACGTCGTCCGGGCAATGCCCAACACTCCCGTCTTGGTCGATGCAGGTGCCACTGCTCTCGCCCGCGGCGGTCACGCATCCGTGGTTGACCTGGCCGATGCCAAGCGCATCTTCGACGCAGTGGGAGTCACGGTGGTGCTCGACGAGTGCCTGCTCGACGCTGTCACCGGATTGTCCGGCTCCGGTCCTGCCTACGTCTTTCTCATTCTCGAGGCGTTCTGCGACGCGGGCGTGAAGGTCGGGCTGTCGCGCCGCAACGCCCAACTGCTCGCCGCCCAGACAGTCCTGGGCTCGGCCAAGCTGCTCCTCGAAACGAACGAGCATCCAGGCAAGCTCAAGGACATGGTTACGTCCCCGGGTGGGACCGCAATCACTGGGCTACATACCCTCGAGCACGGCGGGCTCCGGACCACCATAATCGACGCGGTCGAGGCTGCGACCCGGAGGTCACACGAGCTTGGTCAAGCGCTGCTGAAGACGGTCGAATAGCTACGCCGCGCACCGATGAGCAGAGAACGCGATAGCACCGAGGAAGCCATTACCATCGACATCCTGGTGGCACCGCGCGCGTCGCGCGAGCGCATTGGCCCAGTTGTCGGCGGTCGGCTGAAGGTCGCGGTGACCGCTCCGCCGGTCGAGGGCGAGGCGAACGAGGCGATCGTTGCGTGTCTGGCCAGAGCGTTCGGCGTTGCCAAATCCAGGATCGAAATCGTCCAAGGCGCCAACTCGCGACGCAAGACCGTGCGAGTTGTCGGAATGCCGTTGGGTGCATTGGAATCGTACGCTACTCTTCTTCAGTCGTGTACTCTTGGCGCAGCTCACGCCTCCACCAAACGTCGCTGAACGCCTGGTCCATCGCAAAAACGGGTACTACGCGCTCACTCGAGCATGGTCGTCAAATCGTGTCAGCGTGCTGCCGTGGCTGTCGTGGCCGACGAGGATTCGTCTCCGTTGGATCCAGCGGCGTCGAGTGGCGCTTCTTCCACGACGATGTCCTCTTCGGGGCGGGACGGCATCTTCCCTTCCGGGGGATCGGTTCGCGGGAAAACCGCTGGCGCCTTCAAGCCGCGAGCAGCGGTCGAAAGCTGCCCCCAGACTAGCGAGCCCGCAATCCAAAGGCAGGCGATAAGACACAGGTATTCTGGCATGTGGCGGGCGAAGCCAACGGCATAGCCAATGAGAACATTGGCAAACACGAACACGGTGAGGGCGCGCGAGCGGGAGAACGGTCCCAGCTTGGGCACTTTGACCGTCGAGACCATGAGAAAAGCCCCGACCATCATCAGCGCTGGCCAGATCTCCCACACCAGAGGTCCGAGGCGCAGACCGGTGAACAGCCGTGGCTCGACAAACGAGGCTCTGGCCTGCAATTGCATGTCCGCGCTGCCGTACTTCAAGCAGGTCAAAAAGAACGCCATTAGCGTTCCTCCCACGAGCGTGGTCGGCACGCCGAAAAAGACCCGCCGGCAGGCCGGGTCGCTGCCAACCACGTTGTAACGGGCCAGCCGGAACGTAACCGCCAATACCCAGAAGAAACAGGCCACCACCAGCACCAACTCACCGATTCCAGAAGAGAACGGCAGGTCGCCGGCGCGAGAAAGGAATGCGTACCAGACGACGGCAGGCGCCACGCCAAAGTTGAGGAAGTCGGCAAACGAATCGAGCTGTACTCCGAGCTCGCTCGCCCCTTTCACCAACCTCGCCACGAAACCGTCGAGCTTGTCGGTGAGCACCGAGAAGATTACGAACCAGGCAGCGTCGGCGTGGTAGCCGTCGATCGCCGCGCCGACCGCCAGCATCCCGAACGCAAGGCTGGCGAGGGTGACCAGATTCGGCGCCAGGTATCGCAGGACGCGTTTTTTCTCCATCAGCGAACAGGTCCTCGCTCTTTGGCCATGAGCTTGGAATAAAGGAGCTGGCCAAGACTATCAATCATCAGCTTCTCGACAGTCTGCTCGATTCCTCGGCGCTCCCCGTCACCGGAGTAGATGAAACGGATTCCCATGCCAGGCTCGTGATTCGGACCGGCCTCCGGCGGAGGCGGCTCGCCTTCGCGAACGATCCAGCGCACCTCGCCGTGCAGAGCCAGCGGCTCCTCGAGCCTTGGCACCACCAACTTGAAAACGAACTCGGTTCCGACGTCGAGCGGCTTGCGCGTCCGGATAAAGGTACCGCCCTTGCTAATGTTCTTGGTGTAGTCGGCAAAGAATGTATTGAGCTTCTTGTACTCGACTTTCAGCTCAATTGGCGCCCGCACGTTGTCACGCCGATCTTGCGGCCCACCGCCGCCGGTAATCATGGTCCATGAGTGTACGTCCTACCGAATCCGCGGTCAAACAGCTCGAAAGACGTTTCTGAGCTAGTGGTGCTCAGATTCGTAAATATCGGTCAAGATTCTATGCGGCCGAAGGTGTGATCGTTGCTCGTTGGTCCCCCGTCGATGGCGGCGAAACCAGAGCGTCAGCGATACCCGACGTGGACGTGTCTCGGTCGGATGGACATGACAAGGCACCCGAGGGAGCGCAGGCCGTTCTCGGTCTTTGGTC
>JAZDLZ010000461.1:0-2345 GCA_043801535.1 Pseudomonadota bacterium | reverse complement strand
ACCAAAGACCGAGAACGGCCTGCGCTCCCTCGGGTGCCTTGTCATGTCCATCCGACCGAGACACGTCCACGTCGGGTATCGCTGACGCTCTGGTTTCGCCGCCATCGACGGGGGACCAACGAGCAACGATCACACCCCTCCTAGAGTGGGATGTTGCCGTGTTTTCTGGGAGGATTGGTCTGGCGCTTGTTGCGCAGCATGTGTAGCGAGCGAATCAGCTTGGCACGCGTCTGCCGCGGTCTGATGACTTCGTCGATGTAGCCGAGCTCGGCTGCTTTGTACGGGGTGGCGAATTTCTGGCGGTACTCGGCGATATAGCTCGCCCGAGTCGCGTCCGGATTATTGGCGCGCTCCAGCTCGTTTCTGAACACGATGTTGACCGCGCCTTCTGGTCCCATTACCGCGATTTCGGCGGTGGGGTAGGCGAGATTGATGTCCGCCCGAATGTGTTTCGAGGCCATGACGTCATAGGCACCACCGTATGCCTTGCGTGTAATCAGAGTGATCTTGGGAACGGTAGCCTCGGTAAAAGCATAGAGGAGCTTGGCACCGTGCTTGATAATGCCGCCGTACTCCTGCTCGGTTCCTGGCAGGAAACCTGGAACGTCGACCAGGGTAATCAGAGGGATGTTGAAGCAGTCGCAGAAACGTACGAAGCGGGCAGCCTTGATCGAGGCGCCAATGTCCAGGCAGCCTGCCAGATGAGCTGGTTGGTTGGCGACGATACCGACTGGTCTCCCGTCGAGCCGAGCCAACCCGACCACCATGTTCAGGGCCAGCTCGGCTTGCACCTCGAGGAAGTCTCCGCCGTCCACTACCCGACGGATGATGTCCTTGATGTCATAGGGCTTGGTCGGCTCTGGCGGTACGGTGGTATCGAGCGCGGCGTCTTCGCGACTGGCTGGATCGGTGCACGAGGCGACTGGAGGATCCTGCATATTGTTCGACGGCAGGAACGACAAGAGCTCGCGGATCCGCTGCAAGCAAGTCGGTTCGTCGGGCGTGGCGAAGTGGGCGACGCCGGATCGGGCGGCATGAGCGTGAGCTCCTCCGAGAGCCTCCTTGGTGACTTCTTCGTGGGTGACCGCCTTGATGACGTCCGGGCCGGTGATGAACATATAGCTCGAGCCCTCGACCATCAGGATAAAGTCGGTGATTGCCGGGGAGTAGACGGCTCCGCCGGCACACGGACCCATGATTGCGCTGATCTGTGGCACCACGCCCGAGGCAAGGACATTGCGCTTGAATATCTCGGCGTAGCCTGCGAGCGATTCCACCCCTTCTTGAATGCGGGCACCGCCCGAATCATTCAAGCCAATGACCGGCGCTCCAACTTCCATTGCCAAGTCCATTATCTTGCAGATCTTGGCAGCGTACGCGCCGGAGAGAGAGCCGCCGAAGACGGTGAAGTCTTGGGCGAAGAGGAATATCTGCCGGCCATCGACTTGGCCGTAGCCAGTCACGACGCCGTCGCCGAGGATTTTCTGGCGCTCCATGCCAAAGTCGGCGCACCGGTGGGTGACCAGCTTGTCGAGCTCCACGAACGAGCCAGGATCGAGGAGCAAGTCGATCCGTTCTCGGGCGGTGAGCTTTCCTGCTTTGTGCTGGCGCTCGATTCTCTCCTGCCCGCCACCGAGCTCTGCTTCACGCTCCATGGCCTCGAGTTGCGCCAACGGACTGATCGTCCGCTCATTCGGACCAGGATTCGCGCTTGCGCTCGGACTTGCGTTGGCGCTGGTGTTGGCGCTGGCGTTCGTACTTGCAGTTGCAGCAGCGGTGGCAGTCGGAAGATTGGAAGAAGAGGGGGTTGTTCTATCGAGCATCACCGAACGGCCGTCCTTTCCTCGATATAGCCGATGATGAGGGCCCTGGCCTCCGCATCAAGCTCGCCAAACTCCACCACTGCCGGTCTTTCTGTCGATTCGTCACACTCTGCCTCTCTGATTGTCCCAACCACGGAAACTGGCTGTTGTTGGTCGGGGAGACGCAGCTCGATGACTACCCTCGTGCCCGAACAGAAAGGGGTATTCCGCTCGAGGCTAAGACCGTCGACACCAATAGCGCTGCTGAGGCGCCACACGCGCTGGATGTGCTGATCCCTCGCCAGGTTGCGGATTTCCACGGAAACCGCCAGGGGTGCCGGGAATGTCACGGGTGCAGGAACCTAGCGCCTTGGCACGGGTAGTGTCAACCCCGAAGTCCCGGGCGGGTGTGATCGTTGCTCGTTGGTCCCCGTCGATGGCGGCGAAACCAGAGCGTCAGCGATACCCGACGTGGACGTATCTCGGTCGGATGGACATGACAAGGCACCCGAGGGAGCGCAGGCCGTTCTCGGTCTTTGGTCC
>JAZDLZ010000460.1:0-4786 GCA_043801535.1 Pseudomonadota bacterium | reverse complement strand
CGGCCACCCCGACTCCCGAGCCCACCCCGAGAAGAAGAACCGTCTCACCTGCAACCAGACGAGCTTTCCGCACCAGCATCTGCCACGCCGTGAGCATGGTGAGGGGGAATGCCGCGGCCTCGACCGCGGAAAGGTGTGGCGGACGCGGAACCAGATTGGCAACGGGCACGCAAAGGTACTGCGCATAGCCCCCGCGCGCTGATTCACCGAGGATCCGGTAGCCGCGACAGAGGTTGTCGTGACCAGACAGACACTCGCGACAACGCATACAAGAGAGACCGGGGCTCACGATCACCTTCTCGCCGCCGCCGCCGCCGCCAACCACCTCGCCGGCGATGTCCGAGCCGAGAATATGGGGATACTCTAGCTTCAGGCCAGGAATACCCTCGCGCACCCAGATGTCGAGGTGGTTGAGCGCAACCGCCTCGACTCTCACCAGCACTTCGCCGGGGACAGGCTGGGGATCCGGCATGTCAGTCTCGAGGAGCTTCTCGCTGCCACCGTGCTCGTGGAGAACTACGGCAAGCATCTCGGGCGAACGTGCAGGTGAGAGTGCCTAGTTGGCAAAGGCTATGGCCTCGAGCTGGCGGATTATCGTAACTCTGATCTGTCCGGGGAAAGTGAGCTCGGCGGATATCTTGCCTGCGATCTCTCGACTGAGCTCCGCCGCCTTGGCGTCGTCTACCTCGGTCTGGCGAACGTAGACTCTGACTTCGCGACCGCCCTGGACCGCGAATGCTCGCTCGACACCGCGGAAGCCAGCGCCAATCCGCTCGAGATCCTCGAGCCTGGTGGCGTAGCTGTCGGCTTGCTCTCGCCGTGCACCGGGCCGGGCTCCGCTGAGCGCATCGGCAGCGGCAACCAGGTGGGCGTAGACCGAGGCAGCCTGCTCTTCGCCGTGGTGGGAGCTGATAGCGTTGACGACCAGCTCGTTCTCTCCCAGGCGGCGAGCATAGTCGGCGCCAATAAGGGCGTGGGATCCGTCGATCTCGTGCGACAGCGACTTCCCGAGATCGTGAAGAAGGGTGGCACGTCGGGCAAGCTTCTCGTCGAGACCGATCTCCGACGCCATCATGCCAGCGATATACGCAGCCTCCAGCGCGTGCTTGAGCTGGTTCTGGCTGTAGCTCGTCCGGTAGTTGAGCCTTCCGACGAGCTGAACGAGCTCGGGGTGTGCCCGGGGAATCCCTAGATCGGCAAAAGCCTTCTTGCCGAGCTCGGCGATCTCCCTGTCCAGCGCCGTCGCCAACTGTTCGAGCCAGCGTTTCGGATCGCGATCTCCAACCTTCGGCACGCCCGCCTTCACCAGCCTGCCTACGGCACGCCTTGCCAGCTCGCGGGCAACTCCGTCAGAGCCCTCGAAGCGAATCCTGTCGTCTTCCTGGACCTCCAGCTTGATTCCAGTCCCTTCTTCGATGGCTCGGATGAGGGCGCCTCCGTCGGCAGCGAGCTTCTCGGCAAATCGCGGCGGCAACAACATCACCGAAAGCATACGTTCGGCCAGATGGTGCCCGCGGTAGCGCTGCATGGCTATGCCCATTACTCTCTTGGCAAGACGTCCGTACTCGGGGTCGCTTGCCGACTGATCGACTATCCGAATCCTCTGGGCGGCGTCGGCTCGAGCTTCTTCGATCGCTGCCTCGACCATCAGACTGCGCAGATTGGTGGCAGTGATGCCGGCAAGCTCTTCGATAGCTTGACGACGTTCGCTGTCCAGTCTCTCGGTCTCCTTCTTCGTGCTGCGACCGCGATCGGTCGCGGCCTGGACATCTCGCTCCCTGGTTGCCAGCTGGTCGAGGCGCGAGCGAAGCTCGCCATCTCTGACACCGATCTCTTCCTCGCGGTTGGACAACTGGACGTCACGGGCTTCCAGCTTCTTGCGGGCGATGGCAAGGTCTCTTTCCGCCAGATCCCTGAGCTCGAGCCCTGCTTCGCGCGCCTCGTTCTCTGCCCGGTGAGCGGCTGCGGCTGCGTCCAGCTCGGCAGTACGACGAATGGCCGCTGCCTCGGCCGTTGCATCGTACACGAGTGCTGCGCTGCGACGTTTGGCCGTCCGAGCAATGATGGCGCGCAAGACCGCTGCGCCACCAAGCCCGGCTAGGACAACTGCTATCCAGATCATCTCTTTTTTTTGCTCTCGAGAATCGCCCTGCGCATCGCGAATCCTACCACACGAACCGAGCCTACGCTGGCTCGAAAAGGCGTTCAGCCCTACCAGACACCGGTGCGGAGATACTCCTCAATCGAGCTGGCTGCCGTCCTGCCTGCCCCCATTGCCAGAATAACCGTGGCCGCGCCAGTAACGATGTCTCCGCCAGCAAAGACCCCGCGCTTGGTGGTACGGCCGTTCGTCTCGCTGGCAACAATCTTCCCTCCTCGGCGTGTCTCCAGATCAGGGGTACTTCTGGTTAGCAAAGGATTTGGTCCATTGCCAATGGCGACCACCGCAGTATCGACCTCTGTGACGTGCTCGCTGCCGGTAATCGGGACTGGACGGCGGCGACCGCTGGCATCCGGCTCGCCCAGCTCCATTCGCAGGCATTCTACTGCCCTGACCCGACCGCGGTCGTCGCCAAGATAGCGAACTGGATTCGTGAGGAGCTCGAATATCACGCCTTCCTCTTCGGCCCGGTGAACCTCCTCGATACGTGCCGGCATCTCGTCACGCGAGCGCCGGTAGATCAAGCGGACCTCCTTCGCCCCGAGGCGGAGAGCGGTGCGGGCCGCGTCCATGGCCACGTTGCCACCGCCCACGACTGCCACTCGGTGGCTTCTGGCTATCGGCGTATCAGCAACCGGGAACTCGTAGGCCCGCATCAGATTCACCCGAGTCAGATACTCGTTGGCCGAATACACGCCACACAGATTCTCGCCAGGGACATCCATGAAATACGGCAGGCCGGCACCAGTACCGATAAAAACCGCGTGATACTCGGCGAGGATCTCGTCGAGGCCGCGGGTCATACCGACGACGAAGCTCTCCCTGATCTCGACGCCCATCTTTTCGAGCAACGACACCTCCGCGGCAACTATCGACTTGGGGAGCCGAAACTCGGGAATTCCGTATACCAACACACCGCCAGTCTTGTGCAGCGCCTCGAAAATGGTGACCTTGTGTCCGCGACGAGCGAGCTCGCTTGCGCAAGTGAGCCCCGCCGGACCCGATCCCACAATCGCCACTCGCTTCCCGGTGGGAGGCGCACAAGGAGGCGGCTCCACTATCCCGCGCTCTCGCTCCACATCAGCGGCAAACCGCTCCAGCCAGCCGATCGCGACCGGCGGCGAGCCTTTCTGGCCTACCTTGCAAACCTTCTCGCACTGGTCTTCCTGGGGACAGACGCGACCGCAGATCGCCGGCAGCACGTTCGTCTCCTTGATCTTGCGAATCGCCCCAGCGAAATCGCCCTGTTCGATCAGGTGGAGAAAAGCCGGGATGTTCACACCCACCGGGCAGCCACCGATACAGGTCGGCTCCTTGCAGTGAATACAGCGGTACGCTTCGCGACGGGCCGCCTCTTCGGGCAAGCCCAGAGGAACCTCGCGAAAATTGGCGGTCCGTTGGCGGGCATCCTGCTCGGGCATCTTCTGCCGCACCGTCTGATAGCGCTGCTTGAGGTCGCGCGGCGCCCGGTATTCCTTGCCACCGCCGCTACTGCCGATACCGCTACTCCTGGGCATCGTCGCCATCATCGCGCACCTCCCGAGGCACAGCAATGGGACTTCCACCGCTCGAAAGACTCGCGCTCCTGCTCGACGTAGAACGACTGCCGGCGCATCAATTCGTCGAAATCGACCGAATGCCCGTCGAACTCGGGACCGTCGACGCAGACGAACTTGGTCTTGCCGCCAACTGACACCCTACAGCAGCCGCACATCCCCGTACCGTCGACCATCACCGAATTCAGGCTCACCAGCGTCGGAATACGATGAGGCGCGGTGGTGGCAGCAACGAACTTCATCATTATCGGCGGACCGATCGCCACCACCAAGTCCGGCTTGCCACGGCTCGCAATCAGGTCGGAGAGCACCTCGGTGACCAGACCTTTCCTCGCATAGGAGCCATCGTCGGTGCAGACCAGGACTTCGTCCGAAGCTCGTCGCATCTCCTCTTCGAGGATCAACAAATCTCGGCTGCGCGCTCCCAGAATGGAGACTACCTTGTTGCCGGCAGCTCGCATCGCCTGGGCAATGGGATGAATCGGCGCAATGCCAATACCGCCACCAACGCAGACCACCGTTCCAAAACGTTCGATGTGCGTCGGCATGCCTAGTGGTCCAACCACATCGGTCAGCAGCCCGCCAGCCGGCAGCGCTGCCATCGCCGCAGTGGTCTTGCCAACTTCCTGCACCACCAGAGTGATCGTGCCTGCTCCCGGATCGGCGTCGGCAATTGTCAACGGAATGCGTTCCCCCTGCTCCTCGAGTCTCACGATGACGAACTGCCCAGCGCGCCGCGTGCGCGCAATGTCGGGCGCCTGCAAGACGTACCTCGTTACCTTTGGTGCTAGCTGCTGCTTTTCGAGAATGACAAAGCCTTTCTGTCCATTCTGTCTAGTAGCTTCCATGCTGCCTTCCCGTTTTATCCAATTGATCCAAACGGAAGCCATAGCATAGGGATAGGAGCGAGCACAACTCCTCTGCGGAAGACGGGTGTGATCGTTGCTCGTTGGTCCCCGTCGATGGCGGCGAAACCAGAGCGTCAGCGATACCCGACGTGGACGTATCTCGGTCGGATGGACATGACAAGGCACCCGAGGGAGCGCAGGCCGTTCTCGGTCTTTGGTCC
>JAZDLZ010000459.1:0-5177 GCA_043801535.1 Pseudomonadota bacterium | reverse complement strand
GGACCAAAGACCGGGAACGGCCTGCGCTCCCTCGGGTGCCTTGCCATGTCGATCCGACCGAGAGACATCCACGTCGGGTGTCGCTGACGCTCCGTTTTCGTCACCCTCGACGGGGACCAACGAGCAACGATCACACCCGGTCGGTCTTGCGCGCGCCAATGGCGACAGACAATATGATTCGCCATGCCAACACGCTCCGCACGCCGCGCCCAGGCAAACCCGAGCGGCGATCACTCCAGGCGAAGACCGTCGACCGCGCAGCAACTCGCGCAGAAGTCGCGGCAGCTCCGCGCTGTTGGCGAAATCAGTGCGGCATTGGCCTCGGCATGGGAGCTGGAGACAACGCTACTGGTGATTACTCGAATCACCTCGGAGGTCATGGGAGTCACCTCGTGCTCGATCTACCTTCAGGACCAGGCCAGCGGTCGGCTCATTCTGAAGGCAACGACCGGCCTGGCCAAATCGGCGATCGGCGTCGCCAGCCTCGAGAAAGGGGAAGGGCTCACCGGCTGGACAGCGATGCACGGCCGGCCAATTGCCGCCCGTGATGCCCGCGCTGATGCGCGCTTCAAGCTTCTTCCCGAAACCCAGGAAGAGTCTCTACCATCACTGCTGGCAGTGCCCTTGACCGTTCAGGGTAGAACCATCGGCGCCATGAACGTGCAGACGAGCAAGCCTCACGATTTCTCCGACGACGAAATCGACCTCGTCTCGCTGATCGCCAATCTGGCTGCCGGTGCGCTCGAGAAAGCATCTCTCCACGATCGGATGCGCCAACAGATCAGCGAGCTCGAAGGGCTCGTCAAGGTGAGCCAGACCGTCATCTCCCCGCTGTACCTCGACGACATGCTGGGTGTAGTCGCCGAAATGGCCACGCGCGTGATGGGCGCCGAGGCAGTGGTTCTCCACCTGCTCGACGAGGCGACTGGTCGACTGGCGATACGGGCAGCCCACAACAACCATCGTGCCGGCGGACTGCCAGGATATTCGTCCTCGTCCCCACAGTCGCCGTCGCCTTGGCCGTCGCCTTGGCCGGGTGAGAGAATCATCGAGACAGTGGCTCGTGACGGCCAAGCAGCGGCAGTGACCGATATTCGCCCGGATCCGAGCAGCAACGGAGGCTCGCCTACCGCCGACGAAAGCCTCGTCTCGCTACTCAGCGTGCCTCTGATCGTGCGCGACAGAACCGTGGGAGCTCTCACTTGCCATACCGCGATTCCGCACGAGTTCAGCCAGAAGGAGATCAATCTGTTCTCCATGTTGGCCAACCAGACCGCGTTGGCCATCGAGAATGCCCGCCTAGTCATCAACACGGCCGTCGTCCGCGAGATGCACCACCGGGTCAAGAACAATCTCCAGACCGTCGCCATGCTCCTCCGACTGCAAATGAGTGCCGCAGGTGACAAGCACACCAAGGACATTCTGGGTGAGGCGATGACTCGGATTCTCAGCATCGCCGCAGTGCACGAGACCCTTAGCGAACAAGGGCTCGAGCTGGTGAACGCCCGGCAGGTTTTGGAGCGAATCGCCCGCAATGCTGCCGAGCTGGCGCCAGGAATAAACGTATCCATCGAAGTCCAGGGCGACGAATTGTCACTACCTTCGCGAGCTGCTACGTCCTTGGCCATCGTGGCAGGCGAGCTAGTGCAGAACGCGATCAAGCACGCCTTTGCTGGACGTGTCCGGGGCAGCGTGGTTCTGACTCTCAAGACCGGAAAAGCAGAGCACGAGCTTGTAGTCGTAGACGACGGAACAGGCCATTCCCATCAGACGGATCAGACGGATCAGATGGATCAGATGGATCAGAACGAAGGGGAGGCCCAGGCTGGCGAGGGCTCGCAGCCGCCTGGCGAACCAGCAGAGCGAAAAGGGGGGGCCCCGTCGAGGTCCCCTCGAGGGGGGGGCGGCGAGGGCTCGCAGCCGCCCTTAATAGCCAAAGGACTCGGGCTCGAGATTGTGGAAACGCTGGTGACCCATGACTTGAAAGGACACTTCTCGCTCTGCTTCTCCAGCGCTGGCACCAGAGCTGTAGTGCGTTTTCCGCCGATCACCGACCAAGGAGCTACTGCTTGAAGCATCTGCACATACTGATCGCCGAAGACGAATCGTTGATTCGCCTGGGACTCAAACGTATTCTCGAGGAGGCTGGACACTCGGTCTCTGCCGCCGAGGACGGTCTGGCGGCGCTCGCCCTCGTTGCCACCCGCACACCCGACTTGGCGATTCTCGATGTCAAAATGCCGCGCATGGATGGGCTGGAGACGGCAAGGTGCCTGGCCGAGCGCTGCCTCACCCCGATCATCATCCTGACCGCCTATGGGGACCGCGATCTGGTCGAACGAGCGGCCAAGCTGCCGATCATGGGCTACCTGATCAAGCCTCTCAAGGAGGCCGAGCTCTTCGCAACGATCGAGGTGGCGATCAACCGTTTTGCCGAGCATGCCCGCACCGCTCACCAGGTGAGCGAGATCTCGGCAGCGCTGTCCGACCATCTCATCGTCGATCGTGCCAAAGGAATGATCATGCAACGCGAGGGAGTGAGCGAGCTCGATGCTTACCGGCGCATCGAGGAGCGCGCCCGCGCCGAACGCCGCACCTTGGTCGAAGTCGCCGAAGAAATCGGCAACAAGAGCGAATGGACATGACGCGCTACCACATCAAGACCTCGCCTGCTCCGCCGAGGGCCGAGTATCCCGGCCATTTCCACAGAGACGAGACCGACCTCTACGTGAAGTACGGTCACCGGGTGTTCAGCGGCACTGCTGACCGCGGCGATCCCTACTGGACCGCCGAAGTAATCACCCAGACCTGGTTCCAGGCCGAGACCGGTCGCGTTCCCATCAGCGGTGCCGGCTATGGCGGGCCTTTCTCCGGCGAGGGATTCGACGGTATGTGGCTCGACATGTCGGAGATTGTCCGGCCAACGCGCGACGGCATCCATGGACGCGAGCACATCTCCACTGCAGTCGTGCTCGGCGGCGCTCCCGAGATGCTGGAATTCGACGCTGCTTCCCGGCTCGTCACGAGACTGCCGCCCACGCTGGACTTGCCGCTGCCAGTAGCATTCGGACCACTGCCCATGCCGTTGCCAGGCCATGCCGCCCAGAGTGCGTTGACGCTCGCCGCGGACGAGCTCGGCACTCTTGCCATTCACCCCGCTGCATCTTTGGAGCACGCCTCTCGTCGCCGCCTGGCAGTCCGACTCACCGCCACCGATTTCGCCGCGTCGAGCGAGCTTCTCGACGATCTTGCTCGCCTCGATCCCGCCTACGTCGAAATCGAGGAAGAACCATGGGATCTCGAACGGTGGGAGCACACGCGCGCTACCTTTCCCGCGGCGATCGTCGCCATCCGTCGCGCACTGGGACCCGACAGCCCTACCGAAATCGAGCGTCTGATACGACGAGGGGTCAGGGTATTCCACCTCTACGGCGATCTCGAAGGCCGTGACACGGCCGGCCAGCCGCTCGTCGATTCACTGCGGCTCTTGCACACCCACACCGTGCAGCGACGCTGGCGAGATAGCGTTTCTTTCCTGGTCAGCGGAGGAATCGCTGCTGCCGAGCACCTGCCCAAGATCATCGCCTGCGGCGCCGATGTAGCGGTCCTCGACCTCTTGCCCCAAGTTGCCTGGGGATGTGCTCTCTGGGCGGAAAAGGGCGGGTGCTATCCGGAAACGAACGAAATCGATCCCGAGTGGGGTGCCCGAAGGCTGATCAACCTGATCGCTGCCTGGCGCGATCAGCTACTCGAAGCTCTCGGCGCGATGGGCATGCGCGAGGTCCGACGCCTGCGTGGCGAAACCGGCCGGATCATCTTCGACGAAGTGGAGAGCAAAGCCTTCCGTCGCCTCTTCCACGCCAAAGCTCCTCTCGTTTCCTACCACCGACTCAAGGAGGGCACCGGCACCGAAGGAGACATGCGCTGGACTCACGCACTGCTGATCTCGACGCGAGAGCAAGCACGGCTCGGCCGGCCAAGTGGCGAAACCGAATTCCGCGTTGGCGGCTCCGGTGGCGGCTTCGATCGACTTGCCTTCAGGTTCGAGCTCGACGACGCCTGGCATCCCGACCCCGCGGGCGGTGCGGGTAGCACGTCTGGCAACGCCTTTGTCGCTGATCCGACGGCAGTCGAGCTGGGAATCGAGCTCAATCGCCGCGGAGACGGTCGCCATGCGTTGCGCATCCCCGTACCCTGGTATGGCGCAGGAATGTCGTTCGGCAGCATCGGCCTCGGAGTCATGCTGGCTCGGGCGCGGGCCGCCGCCGAGCTCGGCTCGTTCATGTCCACCGGAGAAGGCGGTTATCCCGAGGAGCTTGCCCAATACGCCGACCACGTAATAACCCAGGTGGCGACCGGTCTCTTTGGCGTACGCGAGGAGACGATCCAGCGCGCTCGACTCGTCGAGATCAAGTACGCGCAAGGAGCGAAGCCCGGTCTTGGAGGTCACCTCCTCGGCAACAAGAACACCGCCGTGGTCGCCCGCGAGCGCGAGGCAGTGCAGGGAACGTCGCTCTTCAGCCCTTTCCCCTTCCACAGCGTCTATTCGGTTGAAGACCACAAGAAGCACATCGACTGGCTCAAGCAGATCAATCCCCGAGCGCTGATCAGCGTGAAGGTGAGCACTCCGACGGACGTGGACATGGTGGCGGTGGGCTCCTACTTTGCAGGCGCGCACATCATTCATCTCGACGGAGCCTACGGCGGGACCGGAGCAGCTCCCGAGATTGCCAAGAAGAACATCGCCATGCCCATCGAGTATGCGATCCCCAAGGTTCACCGATTCCTGACCGACGAGGGGCTGCGCGACGAGATAACTCTGATGGCATCCGGTGGGATACGCACAGCCTACGACGTGGCCAAGGCCATCGCCCTCGGCGCCGATGGCTGCGTCATCGGGACAGCCGAGCTGGCCGCCATCGGTTGCTCGCGGCTAGGAAGTTGCGAGCAGGGACTGGGCTGTCCATTCGGTATCACGACCACCGATCCCGAACGCAGCAAGCTCGTCGAGGTCGAGAAGGCCTGGCGACAGATCTTCAACCTTTATGCGAGCTGGCGAAAACAGCTCGCCGCCATCCTGGGCGCGCTTGGGATGCGGACCATCAGCGAGCTCCGCGGTCGAACGGACGTCCTCGCCTACCTGGAGTAACCGAGCATGCGCCACCCAGCCCAGAGCT
>JAZDLZ010000453.1:0-2946 GCA_043801535.1 Pseudomonadota bacterium | reverse complement strand
TTCCCTCGATACGATCAAGGTAGCTTTCGCGGTATTCCGAACCACCTTCCTCTCCACCACCGCCGGAACCGAACCGTCCCTGCTCGTCCCTCGGTTGAGAAGGATCATACTTCTGCCATGGCCACACGTAGCCCTTCTGCTCCCACTCCTCCACCCGCTGCCAATACTCCTCGATCTCTTGCCTGGCGTCCGCCGCGTCCATCCCGAACTCGATCGTCAGCGAACAATGGCAATTCGAGCATACAATCCCTCTAGGAGAAAAACGATTGCCAGTGTACAATGGATCGGAGGCGACGATCAATCCCCACCGGCTTTGGAGGTCATACACATGTCCCGCAGAGTAGAAATTCCCGATCTCGACAACCTCGTCGAACGCTATTCGTCCGGCGTGCCGCTCCAGCGAATCTCGAAGGAAACCGGATACAGCAGGTCCGTCCTGGCAAGCCGATTCCGAGAGGTTGGAATCGAAATCCGCAGCTACTCCGACGGCCAACGAGCCAGATGGAGAGACGCCGGGGATCGAACGGAAACAGCTGAACGATGGCTTGGCGAAGCTTGGATCGCCAGACGGGGCATGGAAGCTTCTGTGAAGCAGCTCGTGCTGACTGCCGAGAGGAAATTCAAGACACAGAATCTCGGCGGCAGACCTGCGAAAAGTGAACCCGAAATAGCACTGTTTCTCGAACGTGCCGGCTTCAAAATCCTTCGCCAATATCCTGTCGGTCCTTACAACTTGGACATCACTCTGGATGGATTCCCCATCGCCATAGAAATCTCCCACGCCGGCACGACGAGTTTCAACACCGGCAACTTCCGCGAGCGTCTCGAATACCTTCTCGATCGGGGCTGGTTCGTGATATATCTGATTGCCACCAGAAGAAAGAGAGATACCAGATACACGAGCCTTCTCCTCTCTGGCGTCAAAAGACGATCCGATGGAACGTTCACCGAAGGCAATTCCTCCGGCCGACGATTCTGCAAAAACGGGGGAAAGACTAGGCGTTCCATTTCGCTCGAAGCTGTAGGAGAAGACTTGGTCACCTGGTTGAATCATGCTCGCAGCAACGAGTCCCTTGCTGGTCACTACTGGGTGATTCGCGGTCAAGGTAAGGACAGTTCCATTCCTGGTTACGATTTTGGCGAAGCTTCCCTCGTACCACGCCCGCTGCGCCCCAACAAAGTCGCCTGACACCAAGACTCCCGACGGAAAGCAATTGCAACGCTCCTCAGCAGGCAAGCTGATGTGTCCAGGCCACGGTATCTCGTAGCCAGACAAATTCCACATCCCCCGCTCGTCTTCTGGCACGCCGTCCGGGTTGGCGTGAGTGTCCCGCGTCGTGATGCCGAGCATGGACAGCCACGCCTGCTTCATCGGCACCCTGGACCCCAGTTCCCGCTGGAGCTGAGAGACGCTGTCCTTCCTAGCCCCGTTCAGGGCGTTGCCGGACTCCGTCCTTGCTATGTTCTCCGACCGGCGACGTGCGTAGCGGAACCCGCCCTCCTCGAAATACTGCCTGAGCTGCTTGGCCATGTCGTCTATCGACCATCCCTCGGACAAACCCTGCCTGAGCACTCGCTCGGCGTCACCCATCGTGGTCTTGCTAACCGAATCCCAGTAGTCCTCGGCGAACGACTCGCTCAGCCGCTTGGCAATACCCTTCTGCATCCAGACAGGGATCTCGTTCATCACGCCGAGCGGCAGTCCGGAGATCCCGAACGCCTCGACCAGCGAGTCCCAATCAGCCATGTTTTCTTCGGCCCAATCGGCAGCGGTAGTGGCTTTGGTGGCCTTTCTTCGATTTCGCTTCCTTCGCACGTCCACGCCGAGCGTCATCAGGTGGGCGACTCCCGCCTCGGCCATCTTGCGGGCCAGCACCGGCAGCAGACGGTTGGTTAGCTCGGAGCGCCATTCCTCCGGCTTAAAGATTCGCTTGACCAGTACGCTAGCAGAGTTAGGAACAGTAGACACCTTTCCCATCCTGGACGCCATAGAGCGTCCTTGCTCGACGAAGAACGGGATCAGGGCCCGCGTCACCTCCCGCTGAGCGGACAGGGACTGACGGTTGGCCACCACCTTCTGCACCAGCCGCATGCTCTTGGCTGCCAGCTCCCGACGGCGACGGTGGACGGAGGCGATCGTCCACTTCATCCTCCCAACGGTGCAATCTTCGATCAGCACCGGCATTCCGCACTCCTCAGGATTCGCTCAGCCTGCCGCTCCGGTTCCTCCAGAGCCTTGGCCAGTAGCAGGTTGGTCAACCTAAGCTCCCCTGCAAGCCCCTTGACGGCTCCCTCCTCCGGCTTCCCCTCTTCGCCGGGCGGGGACGTCTCCGGCGGAGGTGGTAGTTCGGGTGGAGGCGGAGGTACAGGTACCATCATCAACACCTCCTCATAAGCGACCTGGAGGAACAGTGCGAGCATGCGTGCAGCCTCCTCCCTTCCAATTATCCCTTGCCCCACAGCGGTCAGAACCTGCACCGTCCCGGTCATTCCACCAATGGAATTAAGCAACATCGACCGCTTCTCTTCGGCACCGCTTTCCTTCTTCTTCTTTGCCTTCCCGACGATGCCCCCAGCAACGTCGGTCGATATGCCCAAACTCTCCAACATCACGATGGCCTGATCCCGCTGAATCGCTCCACCGGAAAGGAACTGAATCACCTGCCCAACTCCCTGCATGGTATTCGGCTGAATAACCGCCTGGTTCAAATCCTCGTCCGGCGGGAAGCCGGCCTCTGCCCTCAGCTCGTTCTGCGAGATGTCCCCGCCGGAACGCATCGCCATCAGCATCGACTGCCGCAGCGAGGCATCCATGGCTCGGCACTGCTCGAACCAGATCACCATCCGCTCACTCTCGAACAATCCGCCGAGCAGGTTGGTGAGCATCCCGCCGAGCATCTCCAGGTAGGTGTTCACCCGCTCGAAGAATATCTCATGGATGATCAC
>JAZDLZ010000436.1:0-2899 GCA_043801535.1 Pseudomonadota bacterium | reverse complement strand
AACTGTGCCCCCTCCGACATTGCCTGTTGCCTGTTGCCGGTCGCCGGTTGCCTGTGGCCTGTTCTGCAGCGGAGGGAACGAGCACAGACGCTCGGTCAGGCGCATGCTGCCGGCTGGAATCGTGGACTCCGAATCCCAGTTACACATAGACCGCTTGTGCTCGGTGTCTCGGGGCGATAGCATCTCCCATGAGCATGGGTCAAGTCACTTGGAGCATCAAGCAGGTTGTCCTGCCGCTGGCGATTGCGACTCTGACGGCCGGCTGTGGCGACTCGGGCGACACTCTCGTCGCCCACCGTGATCCGTGTCTGTCCATCACTGGATACACTCTCGACTGTCCCCCTCCATCTGTCGGTGACGAGATACTGTCCATCGAAGCAGCGTGTTCCCGTCTGGCTGAATGCGGGCACGTTGCATTCACCCGGCCAGACGGGGGTAATCGAGACGATTGGTCCGAGTGTATTGCACAGCTCGATAGCTATTCCTCCGACCGTCTGGAGTTCGTCTTGCGCTGTATCGAGGTGTCAACGTGCGCGGATCTTCGATCCCAGGACACGTCTCAACCATTGCAGGGACCGTGCTTTCTGTTCGGCGCAGCGCAGTAGCTGTCGCCTGGATTGGCGCGCTCTGCCTTCCGTTGGGATTGGCCTACGCTGAAAAGGCCGGTCCCGGAAGGAACACCAGTACCAGAGCCATTCCAGGTGCAGGTGCAGGTGCAGGAGCAGATGCCGAGGCGGTGGTTGCCTCTGTTGCGGGAGGCGATTCCGCGTCAGGCCAGGGACCGGATGACAGCGAAAGCAGGAAGAAAGACGGAAGTAGTGGCGACGTACTGGCAGCGACGGAGAGTTGGACTTTCGTGGTCGGGTCGGGCACGGCCGCGTATGACTCGGTAAGAAAAAAACCGCAGGCATCGGGATCGGCATCGTCGCACTACCGGCGGTCGATGGATACGACGACCTATGGATACACGACCGAGGCCGGGCTCGCACTGGCAGCGGGCGCTTACGACCGTGACGGCAGCTCCTCGGACACCGGGTCCTTCGGCTTGGTATTCCATGGGGCCGGCAGGATCGACGGCCGCCTGTATCCGGGCCTGGCTCGCGGCGCCTTCGGCTACCTCGAGACCTTCGTCGATGCCGGCGCGTCGATGTTTTTTATCGAGCGACGCTCGGACGACTATTCGGATATCGCGCCGTCGTACGGATTGGGTGCGGGGATTGGTTTGGGATACGGGCGTATCCTGGATGTTGGCGCGGCATTGCGACTTCGCCGGCTCGAGAGCATTCTGCGGCAAGAGAACCTGCTCGCTCGACCGATAGACGCGGACACCGCCAGAGAGCTTTTCGCGATCTGGTGGGGACTCCGAGGCGAGACAGGATCGCGGAGGCGGCTGGTCGCAACGTTGAAGGTCCTGCGCGAGAGCGGCACGCTTCTGGTCGATCCAGACCCGGAGACTACCTACTCGATCGTGCAGGTGCTGGAAGATCAAAACCTCGACGGACGGTTCGCGGGTGTGGAAGCCCGATGCGGCATCGGTGAGGCGTTCGAGGGGATTGACGCCAGACCGCAAGCCGACGACCTCGAATGGAGTCGAGCCGAGAGCCTCATTGCCCGCGCGTTGTATGGCAGGCAGCTTGCCGGCGGTACTGCCGACGTGACGGCTGCAGTGCGGGCGTCCTACAAACTCGGCGATCCCGGTCTGTGGACGGTGCAGGGCGACGTGGCGCTGCGGCGATTCTTCTATGGCAGGGAGCACGATCCAGTCGGTGCGCTCGAGCTGTCGCTCTCGGCCGGAATCAGCGACGCTGCGGAAACCCCGCCACCCGAGCGCGATGCAGGGCACCGCATTTCCGGCAGCGTCGGCTATACGGCGTTCCCCAATCGAGCGTCTAGCCTTCGGGTGGCAGCAACGATTACTGCCGAGGCGGACGATTTCGTCGTGGGATTGGCGGTCACTGGTTTCTACGGGCTACTGCCGTCGGCGCTCTCGACCTACTCGAGCACTTCGTTGCGCAGATAGTCCTTCTTCTTGCCAGCGGCATGGCAGACCAGACGAGCGGCGCACCACCCGGCGGCGAAGCTGCCTTCGATTCCGAGCCCCGGCAGGTTTTGCGCGGATGCAGCAGTCGCGTTTCCCACGCCAGTATCGTAGGGGAGGCCGGTAACGCCGAGAACGGGTGGCGTGCCGAGAGTCCACAATGGCTCTGGCGGGAAGACTGGAGCTTGTTGCTTGACGCTGATCCCGTCGGGTGGACGCGCCAGGTTGGGGGAGTGGACGAGCAGAGTGTGCTCGCCAGAGAATGGCATGACTTCTTGGAGTCGTTCGACCAGGCGGTACCTGAGCCTGGCGACAATGTCGTCCAGGTTTTCGCCATCGCCGGGTGCGGCAGCGTTGGCAACGACCGATACTGATACTCGAGCTTCGTTGTCTGGCTCACCGACGAACACGGCAAAGGCATTGTCGCCCATGAGGGGCTTGGTGGGATCGATTACCACGAAGGACAGCGGTGCCATGCCTTCTGGAATACCGGCGTTGGCAATGACGAGATTGACCACGCAACGATAGGCGGCAGGGCAGATGGATCGAGTTGCCTGCACTAGCCGGCGCGGTCTCTTGGCGCCGAAGAGGTCGCCGAATTCCGCGATGGGCAAGGCGCAGAGTATGGCTCGCGATCCCAGGGTTTCGGCGCGCTCGCCGACAACCAGACCATGGGCCTTGCCTCGACGGAGCACGATACCTCTTGGGCTGACCGGGCGTTTTTCCCCGGCGTGCTGGGTCAAGAGCTTGTCGAGCAGCATTTGCCGCAGCGCGTCTCCGCCTCCCTCGAAACGGGCGGTCCCGCGCCGGAGAACATCGAAGGTGCGGGCGATCGCAGTCGCCGAGAGCGTTCTGGGATCG
>JAZDLZ010000435.1:0-2669 GCA_043801535.1 Pseudomonadota bacterium | reverse complement strand
AACTGTGCCCCCTCCGACATTGCCTGTTGCCTGTTGCCGGTCGCCGGTTGCCTGTGGCCTGTTCTGCAGCGGAGGGAACGAGCACAGACGCTCGGTCAGGCGCATGCTGCCGGCTGGAATCGTGGACTCCGAATCCCAGTTTCGCTCTACAGGTAGAGGGTCCGATTCACGGCATCGACGACGTCTTTGGCCTGCGGTAGTACTTCGAGCTCGAGATTTCGCGCATAGGGCATCGGTACGTCGTCGCTGGAGACTAGCTCGACTGGAGCATCGAGCTCGTCAAAGCACCGGCGGTGTACCCGGTGGGCTATTTCGGCGCCGAAGCTGCACATCGGCCAGCTGTCCTGGACAATCACGCAGCGCCCAGTCTTCGCAACCGAGGAGACGATGATCTTCTCGTCGAGGGGTCGGAGCGAGCGAGGGTCGACGATCTCGACCTCGATTCCGCGGGCGGAGAGCTCGGTGGCAGCTGTCAGGCAGGTGTGAATCGCTCTGGACCACGCAACGACGGTGCAGTGGCGGCCCATTCGCTTGACGTCGCCTCTTCCGATCGGGACGACGTGCTCGCCAACGGGGACGCTTCCCTTTGCGGAATACAGGAGCTCGGATTCGATGAAGATGACTGGATTGTTGTCGCGAATCGCGCTTTTCAGCAGACCTTTGGCATCGGCCGGAGTCGAGGGCGCGACTACCTTCAACCCTGGGCAGTGGACGAAGAACGCCTCCAGCGCCTGCGAATGCTGAGCCGCGACTTGATTGGCAGCGCCGCCTGGCCCTCGGACTACGAGCGGAATGGACAGATGACCGCCAGACATAAGTCTGATTTTGGCGGCATTGCTGACTATCTGGTCCATGGCTACCAGGGAAAAGTTGAACGTCATGACCTCGACGATTGGACGGAGGCCGATCATTGCCGCTCCGATTCCGACCCCGACAAATCCCGTCTCGGCAATTGGCGTGTCAACGACTCGACGCTCGCCAAAACGGGCGAGCATGCCTTGAGACACTTTGTATGCTCCCTGGTAGTGGCCGACCTCCTCGCCAATCAGGAACACGGTTGCATCGCGGTCCATTTCCTCGGTCATTGCCTGGTTCAGGGCTTCGCGATACGTGAGCTCGTTGGCCGTCGCCGTCGCCATTGTCGTTGTCGTCATGGCTGATAGACGCGCCCCGAGTATTCGTCGGCAGAGGGGCTCTCCTCGGCAAAATGGATTGCGTCTTCGACTTCGTCCGCCGCTCTCGCATCTAGTTGGGCAAGATCGTTTTCGCTCACGCCAGCTTCGAGGAGCCGACTGCGGGCAAGCCCGATCGGGTCGAAGCGACGCCATTCGTCGACTTCTTCGCGGGTGCGATACTGGCCAGGATCGGTCATCGAGTGGCCACGGAATCGGTAGGTACGGATTTCGATCAGGGTCGGCTCACTCGTCTCCCGGGCGCGCGCTACCGCCTCACCGACGCGGGCGTGAACCCGCAGGACGTCGTTTCCGTCGAAGCGGTCCCTTGCCATACCGAAAGCGAGGGCACGCATCGAAACGTCTTCCACCGAGAGCGTCCGGTAGAGTGGCGTTCCCATCGAGTAGAGGTTGTTCTCGCAGATGAGAACTACCGGGAGCTTCCAGAGAGCGGCCAGGGCGACACCCTCGAAGAAGCCGCCGATATTCGAAGCCCCTTCGCCGAAGAAGCAGAGAGTCACTCTTGGCTCGCCGAGGTATTTGCACTTGAAAGCCACCCCGGCGGCGATAGGCACGTGGCCACCAACTATGCCGTAGCCGCCAAGAAAGCCTTTGGACGCGTCGAACAGGTGCATCGAGCCGCCCAGCCCGCCAGAGCAGCCGGTCTTTTTGCCATAGAGCTCGGCCACGATGGCACGGGCGCTCACGCCCTTGGCGTAGGCGTGCCCGTGCTCTCGATAGGTGGCAACTACGTAGTCGTTACTGGTGATTGCGGCTGTCGCGCCGACGCAGACGGCTTCCTGTCCAATACCGAGGTGAAGAAAGCCGCCGATTTTTCGTTGGGTGTAGGCACGGGCGGCCGCTTCCTCGAGGCGCCTGATGGTCGCCATCTGACGATACAGTTCTTCAAGGAGCTGTCGGTCGATTGGGACTCCTTGCTCCCACGGCTCGACTGGCCGGTGGCGATAGATCATGGCCCAATAGGTAGGGCGACTCGTTGGCTTGGCAAGTGGGGCGGAGGGGAGGTCTTGAGGCCAATGGCATTCGCTTTGTCGCTACCAAAAAGTCGCTACAAACGGCCCCGATGGAGTCCGGCCAAGACATTGAACACCGATTTTCGCAGAGCTCAAAACGTCATACAAATATAAGATCGAGCCTCGCCCGGACCGGGTCCTACATGAACCGCAGCGCCAGGGTGGTATCAGGAGCTGCAGGCAGAACCATGGGCAGCTTCTGCCACGACACGCCACGGAGGATCGGATTGTGAGCACGTGGTGGAGCTTGCGTGCCAGCAGCATCGTGTAGAGCGTGACAATGAGACCCGGCGTGCCAGGCCAGCAGCTTGGTGCCAAGGTCGAAAAAAGGGGTGTGTCCCGATCGGTCAACGGGCTAGCCGTTCTCGGTCCCCTGTCCCTTGTTCCTAGTTCCTTGTTCAATTCCGACGACGACGAAGGGAACAAGGAACTAGGGACAAGGAACCAGGAACTGGAACAGCCC
>JAZDLZ010000434.1:0-10259 GCA_043801535.1 Pseudomonadota bacterium | reverse complement strand
CGACACCGACGGCGACGGAGTGCCAGACTTCGTCGACACCGATAGCGACGACGACGGGCTTCTCGATAGCGTAGAGGATGCCAATCGCAACGGCGCGGTGGATGCTGGCGAAACCGATGCCCGCAAAACAGACACTGATGGCGACGGCGCCTCCGATCTTGTCGAGGTGGCGGCTGCCACGGATCCCACGAACAAGGGCGACAATCCGCACGCACGCGGCGACTTTGTCTTCCTCGTGCCGTACGAGCAGGATCAGAGCCCGCTTACGGACACCCTTAGTTTCTCCACCAAGATCACCCATGCCGACGTGGTTTTCTTGATGGATACGACCTCGTCGATGGGTGAGGAGATTACCAATCTGAAGGATTCTCTGAAGAATATATTCACCGAGCTGAAGGTCATTCCCAGCATTGGCTTTGGCGTTGCTGCCTACGACGACTTCCCGATGAGCCCATACGGCGGCAATGAGGACACTCCCTTCTATCTGCTACACCGGGTGAGCACCGTTGCCGGGAACGGCGAAAAATCGGTGAACACGGCAGTGTCGTCGCTGAAAACGCACTGGGGCGATGACTGGCCGGAGAGCGGCTGGCAGGCAATGCACGAAATCGCCACTGGCAAGGGGCTCACGTACTCCAAGCCCGACCTTACCAAAGGCACCATTCCTGCTTTCGATCCCGCCAAGGCAAAACCAGCGCCGGAAGGCGAAGAGCTCGGTGGCATCGGCGGCGTTGGTTTTCGTGCCGGTGCCTTGCCGATCATCGTCTGGATGACAGATGCGCCAAACCACAATTCGGAGGGCTTCCCCTACTGGAACTACGGAGTCTCCGCAAACCCGTTCTTTCCTGCTCCGGCCATCAACGGGGCAGCAAAGCGTTCGGAAGCGATCGAGGATCTGAAGCGGATTGGCGCCAAGCTCATCGGCGTGTTTTCCAACGAAGATCCCAGTCTGGAGTGCAAGACCGACGGTGGGGAAGCGATCTCCGCCACCGGCTCCACGGTCGTGCCCGAGGCATTTGGTGGTGATGCGGCTTCCCGGCCGGCTGGTTGTGCGGTTGGCAAGTGTTGTACCGGCATCGACGACGCCGGAGTCAACTCGGTTGCCGGCAAGTGTCCTCTCGGGTTCGTTGTTTCCAAAAACGGGTCCGGGTTGGGCGAATCGATCATCAATGCCATCAAGGTGCTGACCACGTTCGGCACCATGGACATCACTGCCAAGGCGTTCGATGGCGATTCGACTGATCAAGTCGACCCGATCGCGGCATTCATCGATCGGATCGAAGCCAACGCCAATGCCGCTGCTCCTTGCTCGTCCGGTCTCACCGCTATCGACAGTGACGGCAAAGATGGTCCCGACACGTTCACCGGCACCATGCCCGGATCGACGGTCTGCTTCAACGTCGTGTCCAAAAAGAACACGACCGTGGTGGGGAAGGCCGAGCCGCAGATGTTCATGGCCACGATCAAGGTGTACGGCGGCGTTGCCGAGCTCGACCAGAGGAACGTCTATTTCTTGGTGCCACCGTACATTCCGCCGCCGCAGGTGCAATGACCGCTCCCGCCCCTGGGCGGGACCATGCTCGTTCGCTCTTGGAGGGATGCCAATGGCTCGCGATTCTCGCCACCTTCTCGTTGCCGCCTTGTTGCTCTGGGCAGGTCTACCGGGATGTGGACCCAACGGTGTCACGAGCGACGCCGGGCCTCTCGAGGTCGACGCTCGCAAGAACGTCGGGGTCGATTCGGACGGCGACGGGATCGCCGACACCGACGAAGGCAAGGACGAGAAGGTCGACACCGACGGCGACAAGACACCCGACTACCAGGATTTCGACTCCGACGGCGACGGCATCAACGATAGCCTCGAGGCGGGCGACGGCGACCTGGACACGGCCCCCCGCGACGCCGACAACGACTCGATCCCGGATTTCCGGGACACCGATTCCGACAACAACGGGCGCCTCGACAACGTCGATGGAGCCGAGGATCTCGACATGGACGGCCTGCCCAACTTCGCCGACTACGACGACGACGGCGACGGGATTCACGACGTGACGGAGATCGGCGCCGACCCGCAGAATCCCGAGGACACCGACCAGGACAGCACGCCCGACTTTCGCGACACCGATTCCGATGGTGACACGATCGCCGACTGCGACGAGCGGATAGTCGATCCCGACGCCGATGGCATCCCCGCCTTCCGCGACCTCGATTCCGACGGGGACGGCATTTCCGATGCGATCGAGGCCGGCGACGACGATCCGGCCAGCTACCCAGTCGACACCGACGAAGACGGCGGCCCCGATTTCGTCGACATCGACAGCGACGACGACGGCCTGCTCGACGGCGTGGAGGACGCCAATCACAACGGCATCTTGGATCCGGGCGAAACCAACGCCCGCAACCAAGACAGCGACAACGACGGAGTTACCGATCAGGTCGAAATCGTGGCCAAGACCGACCCCCGCAACGAGAACGACAGCCCGAGAAAGCGCGGCGATTTCGTGTTCTCCGTTCCGTTCGAGGAACCCGCCGATCCCTCGCGTGACACCCTTGGCTTCTCCACCAAGATCTCCGTCGCCGATGTGGTGTTCCTGATGGACACGACCGGGACCATGATGGGGGAAATCACCAATCTCAAGCTCAAGCTCCTGACGATCTTCGACACCCTGGCCAAAGACATTCCCAACATCGCCTTCGGCGTTTGCGGCTACGACGATTTCCCCTCCCATCCCTACGGAGAGCCGAGCGTCGATTCTCCGTTCTACATGCTGCACCGGGTCAGCACCGTGGCGGGCGCGGGACGCGAGTTGGTGAGGAAGGCAGTGGAGTCCTATGCCGCTCACCACGGCATGGACATCCCCGAGAGTGGTTGGCAGGCACTACACGAGATCGCCACTGGTCAGGGAATGACCTTCTCCGGAGGCAAGATTCCGGCGTTCGATCCCATCACAGCACCGGCTCCCGCGGGCGAGACCGTCGGGACGATTGGCGGGGTCGGATTCCGAGCGGGCGCCCTGCCGATCGTTATTTGGATGACCGATGCCTGGAACCACAACTCCGAGGACTTCCCGAAGAACTACTACGGAGTCGACGAATGGCACCCGGCCGTGCCCGGAGCTGCCATGCGCTCGCAGGTGCTGGTCGAGCTCGATTCGATCGGTGCCAAGGTGATCGGAGCAGTTTCGCCCGACGACCAGAACGATCCCACCGGTCGCAACCGCAAAGACGTGACCGTTGCAGTGAAGTCCACTGCTTCGGTAGTCAGGCCCGAGGCATTTGGCAGCGGCAGCGAGCGATCGGCAAACTGCGGCGAAGGCATGTGCTGCACCGGGCTGAACGACAAAGGAGAGCCCACCGACGCTGGCAATTGTCCACTCGGTTTCTGGGTTTCGCCCGACGGCGAGGGCCTCGGCGATTCGATCGTCAAGGCGATCAAGGTTCTCACCACTCACGGAGCCATGGATGTGCGAGCCAGAGCCTTCGACGGCGACTCGAACGATACCGTCGATCCGGTGGAGGCATTCGTCGCCTACATCGAACCCAACGCCAATGCCCAGTCACCATGCTCGTCCGGTTTGACTGTTGCCGACACCGACAACGACGGGCGGCCAGACACTTTCAGCGCCGTCCAGCCAGGCACGACCGTGTGCTTCGACGTGGTGCCCAAGATGAACACCACCGTCCCGGCGCTCGCCGAGCCGCAGATGTTCCTCGCCAAGATCAAGGTCTACGGTGGCGTGGCCGAGCTCGACGAGCGCGACGTCTACTTCGTGGTACCGCCCAGAATCCCACCCGTGCACATCCCGTAGCCGGCGACCCGTAGGCTCAGGCTCCCCTCATTCTCGAGTGTGTTTCGCCAGTACTTCTAGCAGCCGACCCTGCAACTGTTCGGGGGCCGTCGCCGCCGCTGCCACGACCACGCGCAGTCTTCCCAGCGGCAGCCATAGAAGCTTCGTCCCCTTGTCCAATTCGCCGGTCTCTGGATCCGTCGCCAAGCGACGCAGCGGATACTCCTCCGGATGCTCGCTCGCCAGAAGCTCGAGTCTGTCCGCAATCGATCTCGCCGCAGCGCTGAAGCTGGCTCTCACGGTGGAGTTGCGGGCGGCATCGACAAGGCGCACGAGTGGATCGACTCGCACGTAGACGTGCTCGCCGCTGGTCACGAACGGCGCGAGCTCGACGATCTCTTTGCCCTGAGCGTCCTGGTCGTTTTCGTCCGCCGCTGCAAAGGGCGGCTGCGGGCCCTCGCCGCCCCCTCCCTGCCCCCTCTCAGCAACCTGTCCGTTGGTTTCGTTTTCTCGCCACACCAGTCGACTCATGCGTTGCAGCAACGTCCGCAGTCTCCGCGCGCTCGTCACCTTGCGAAGATTGACGGTAAGCACGAGGTATTCGGCTCCTCGCTCTCGAGCAACGGTCAAGGCAACCATTCCGGGACCGATGACTGCGACCGGCTGCGCTCCGAGATCCGCCGTGACAGTTTCCTCCACCGCAAAGCCGAGCTCGACGAGAGGCAGCTCCTTTCTGGATCGCGCGTTCTCGACGAGCGCGGTCAGGGCGGGAACCTGGGGTGCGAGCCGGCGCCGGTAGTCTTCTTCGAGATCGAGAAAGAACTGCGCGTACTCCGACGGAGTCTTGGCCACTGGGCGATACCGTCGCTGACTGTAGAGCCCGAGCGCATAGTACTGCGACTGATACGCAACCCCCGGTTGCGTGCTTGCCCAGACCTCCCCACCCGGCTCCAGGTTCGAGATCGCCACTACCGCCAAGAGAATCGGAACGAGCCGGGAGCTACGCCTAGCCGCAATGCCAGTCACTTAAGCAGCCAGGAGAGCGGAATTCCTGAGGTTTTTCGCCAGCCCGGGTTGAGGGGGCGGGCTGCGCGGCGAGCAGTGTTTTGAACGCGAGCGAGTTTCGCAGGCCGACGGAAAGGCACCTCACGGTTCGAACGGACAACCACGTCCATGGAACTCCGTGCGTGTCGAACCGCGGAGCCGAGGACTGTTTGAGCGAGCGGGCAAAACACTGCTCGCCGAAAAGCTGCCCGCCCCCGACCACCGAGGCTGCTTAAGTGACTGGCATTGCGCCTAGCCACGCAGCTTGCTCGCCAGGTCGGCTGCAAAGGGGTCGTTCTGTCCACGGGCCGTGAGCACCTGGCATACCGCCTCGAGCTTTGGTCCAGGTGGCTTGCACAGCATGCGGCCGATCGTGAGCACCGTTTCACGGCTACCAGGCGTTCGTGCCAATGCCTGGGCAAGGGTTGCGGCAAGAGCCCCAGCCCCGGCATCGCCGATGGCGGCCGCAATGTGCACCGCCCGTTTCATGTCGCCGGCAAGGGCAGCGGATATTCCGGCACGAGCCAACGTCTCGGCGCCGGTCTCGGTCGTGAGCAACTCGCCGCGTGCTTCCAGCTCGGAAGCGATCTCGGCAAGCCCAGTGTCGTCGCCGACAGCCCAATAGTAGTCGATGAGCCTGCGCAGAGTCGGAACGTGTTTGGGGTCGAGGTCAATGGCCTTCAAAAAGGCGTCCGAGGCGCGCTCTTCGTCGCCCAGCTGGATCCGGTAGATCTCTCCCATCCGGTAGAGAAGCTCGGCCCGTCGCTCCGGAGTCGCCACCAGTTGGGACAGCCGTCCAAGCATCTCGGCGGCCTTGGCCCACTGCCCAGCGTTGGAATAGAGCTCGGCGAGCGGCGCGAGGGCTGCGATTCGAGTCGGGTCCTCGGCGATGACCAGCTCGAAGTAGAAACGGGCCGCCGCCGCATCCCCGGCTCGATGGCAGAGCTCCCCGAGCTGCTGCCTGACGGCAGTTATGCGATCGACGTCCTCGAGCGAAACCAGCTCGAGCATGTTCTTCAGGGCGGTGATGGCGGCGGTGATATCGCCGCGATACAGCGCAAGACGAGCGAGTGCCTCGAGCGCCTGGTGGTGTGACGGATTGGCGGCCACTGCGTCGTTGTAGGCGCTCTCTGCCTCGTCCTCGTTGCCGAGCATCTCGGCGAGCTCACCGCGACGGCAATGGACCGCGTCCTGTCCCAAGCAGGACAGCTCCGGGGACAGCCGCGCATACAGCGCCCTCGCTCGCTCCCAGTCGTGCTGGCGGTAGGCAATGTCGGCAAGGGCATCGAGGGCGGCAACATGCTCGGGATCCCAGTGCAGCGCCTGCTCGAGCGACAAGACCCCTCTGGTAGGATCGCCGAGCGCCTTGAGACAGAGTCGACCGAGATCGAAATAGAGGGCTGCCTTTTCCTTGGGATCGTCGACTGCTTCCGCCCTGACGAAGTAGAGGTCGGCGAGAGAAGGCCAGTCCTGTCGAGCTGCCGCGATCCGACGATCTTCGAGGAAAGCGGTAATGTCGGCGGGATCGATACGCAGGACCTCCCGGGCACGCTTCTCGATTTCCTCGTCAGCCCCGCCGTTGACTGCATTGTGCAGGAGCTGCTTGTTGATCTCGAGACGACCGGCAGGATCGAGCGTAATGATGAGCCTTCCTTCGAGGAGCTCGCGAATCCGATTCGGGTCGGATGACCCATCGCCGAGGTGAGCCAGCTTGGCGAGGGCAACCGAAGCAGAATCGTTCCCGCCGGGAATCTCCGAGGCTGCCCGGTAAAGACGCGCTGCCTCCTCGACGTCGCCTGCCCGTTCTTGGTGCTCGCCGGCTCGGAGATAGCGCCCCGCGCTTGCCGCGGGATCGGGCTCGAATGCCGCCGCCCTCTCCTCGGCACGTCCGGCATCGTCGAATCGTTGAGCGAGCGCGTACAGGCGAGCCAAGGCTGCTGGCGCCGTCCGGCAGTTGGGATCGATCGCCGAGGCAGTCTCGTAGCTCTGGATGGCAGCGTCGACGTCGAGAAGACGCTCCTCGAAGACCGAGGCCAGCTCCAGGTGCAACCGGGCACGTTCGGCACCTCCGCCAGCAGCTTCGATCTCGCGATAGATCAACTCGGCGACGAATGCCCACTCTCCGCGGACGGCGGCAACAGCACGCAGGGCGCTGGCTGCCTCGACAAAGCTGCCATCGTTGGTGAAGGCCTCTTTCAGACACCGATAGGTCTCTGGCTCGCGATTCAGCACGTCGCGATAGATGAGCGCTCGCTGAAACCACAATCGTGCCCGCGTCGCTGGATCCGCGGATGCCGGGATCTGTCTGCCAATCACTTCTACCAGGAGCTCATAGTCCTGCCGTGCTTGCGCTATTCGGAACAGGGCTTCGAGAGGTCGAGGGTCATAGGGATCGACAGCGCTCGCTTGATCGAAGCTGGCGATCGCGTTTTCGATCTGGTCTTGAGCCTCGTGCGCCAGACCTGCCAGGAGGTACGCTTCGACAACCAAGTACGGCTCGAGGTCGAGGCTGTCAGCCGCGGCGGACAGGTGGGGAAGAGCCATTTCCGGCCGATCGGTAGCGAGACGAATCCGTGCCAGCGCCAGATGCGCTGGTCCGGTCGCCTCGATATGGGCCAGGGCAGAAACCACGTCAGCCTGGGCCTCCGCAATGCGGCCAATCCGCGCCATGACCTCGGCTCGCTCGGCAAGGAGACGGGCGTATTCGTCGATATCGCTGGCAGCAGAGAGCGCCTGACCGAATCGTACTGCGGCAGCCGCGGCGTCACCCAGCGGACCCGCCAACACCCGCGCAGCCTCGGCAAGAAGAGCTGATCGCGCGGAACCTTCCGTTTCCATCGCGTCGAAGACCAGGACTTCGGCGAGATCTACCCACCGCTCGGCAGCACGAAGCTGGTTGCGCACCATCGCTCGTTCGTCGAGCCACGCCGTGTCGAGCCGCGCCGCGTCGAGATCGGCCAGGGCGCTGCCAGCGCTCGCGGCCGGCGGATAGCCGGCAGAGACCGCTTCCTGACCTTGCCCTGCAAACTGGTACTCGTCGGCAGCGTACTCGGACTCTCCAGCAGCAGTGCCGAGCATCGTGCCCAGAGAAGGATCGAAAGCTTCAGCCTGGGCAAAGCAGGCGAGGGCCCTGTTCTGGTCCTGCAATTGGTCGTGGCATATTCGCCCAAGCTGATAGAGAGCGACTGCCCGCTGCCTGCCTTCGACGGCATTGGCGTGATAGTCGTATAACTCGGCCAGCCGTGCGTAGTCGCCGCTCTCCCTGAGCAGGCTGTCGAGCTTCTCCATTATCGAGACATCAGCGGGACGGAATCCCAGTGCTTCTACGAGAGCCTCGATTGCGCCTGCCGGATTGCTCAGCGTTCCTTCTTCGAGCTTCGCCACTTCGAGAAGGGCCAGAGCAGCCTGCTCCTGGTCCTCGAGAACCTTGGCAGCGAGGAACAGGGCGTTGGACAGCAACCGTTCGCGCGAGGTCTCCAGAGAAAGAGCATCAGCAGAACCGTCCGAAGAAGCTCCGGACGCTGCCGCGATAGATCGCAGGTCTTCGATGACGGCACCGATGCTGGCATCATCGAGCCGACAGCCTGGATCCTGGCTCGCCACGCTGAAATCGATCGCCTCGAAGAAGACAACCGCAGCATCGTCAGCGAGGCCGCGAGAATGGTAGATCCGGCCGAGCATCGCAAGCTCGCTCGGTCGAGCCGAACCGGCAACTCGCAGGGTCTGGAGGTCTTCTGCGGCTGCGTCGTAGTCGCTGTTCTCGTTGGCCTTGGCCAATGACAACCGCACGGCCTGCTCCCAACCCTCGCCGGAGCCAAATGCGATAGCCGCATTTCGTGCCAACTCGCGCGACAGGGCAGGATCAGCCGCAGCCTGGGCCATGGACAATAGCTCGACAGGAGTGTGCTCAACGAACGTCGAAGCAGAGGCTTCGCTCCGAGAAACGTCGCTCCCATCCGCTCCTTCGGAAGGGGCTTCGGCTGCAACCAGACTGGCACTTGCCGCTCCGTCGAGACCGGCACCGGCACCGGCACTCTCCCAGGCGCTTACACCTTCCTCGGCACCTGCAAGAGCACCTTCATCGCCACTGGAATCTGCGACCTCACCACCGAGCCCGCCTCCGCTCCCGACCTCGGATGCAGCTGCAACTCCCACGTCGGCTCCAGCGCTGGATCCATCCTCCGATCCAATTCCAGTCGGAGTTTCGGTCGCGGGCGCAGCTTCGTCCACCTCTGCTGCTTCGACTCTTCCCTCGACTGCGGCCTCGACTGCGGCCTCGACTGCGGCCTCGACTCCCCCTTCGACTACGGCATCGGCTTCGAGTCGGTCTTCGATGCCAACGGCTCCACCTCGAGCATCGCTGGCGTCGCTGGCGTTCTCTTCGGCTTCCGTAGCTTCTACTTCGATCTCGCTTGCACCGATGGCTTCGAAAGCGCTTGCGGGCGGCCGATTGGGATCCGAGTCCTCCGCAACGACCGCCGCTGATCCGACTCCAGCTTCCTCGGCTTCCTCGGCTCCGGAGCCGGCGGCAAAGACAGGGGTCTCGCCACTGGCCAACGCACCGGTGGTATGACTGGTCTTGTCCCCCGCTCGACCAGCCGCGTCGCTGGTCGCATCCATGTTGCCACCGATCGCACTGGCCGCGTCACTGGCCGCGTCACTGGCCGCGTCGCTGGTCGCGTCACTGGCCGCGTCGCTGGTCGCGTCCGCGGACAACTCGTTCATCGCGGCCAGCTCTGCCTGCTCGTTCAGCACCAACTCGTGCGTCGGCATGATGGCGTGCGCTTGCTCGAGCAATGCCCGGGCGTGCCGCACCTTGCCTTCGGCCCTCGCCAGCCGCGCCTGCTCGACCAGAATCTCCGTCTCACGATCTGGCCCGGCGAGAGTGCGCCGGGCAATCGCCAGTAGTCTCTCGAGAGCCGCAGCCCGTCGACTGCGCTCGCCGTGTTTCTCGTAGATCGCTGCCAGACCCTCGGCGGCAGCGAAATCATCCGGGTCGAGCATGAGCGCCCGCTGATAGAGAGCTTCAGCCTTGCCATCGTCGTGTAGCCGCTCGAGAGCAAGGGTGGCCAGCCGGCGGGCAACTCGACACTCGGTTACGGTGTCCTGTTTGGCGGCAGCAGTTTCCTGCAGCCAGGCAAGATCGACTGCTGCATCGCGCCATCGTCCTCGCTCCTCCAGAAGGTCAGCGCGCAAGAGAATGAGCTCTACTGGCGCCGGTTCGCGAGGGATCGATTCGATAACCTGGAGCGCAGCCTCGGCATCCTCAGACTGGAGCAAGAACTCTGCCCACTCCAGCGCAACCCGAGCCGCTCTGGCAGAGTGCTTCTCGACAAGCTCGAGGCAACCCGAGTCGCGAGCGAGGGCTACCAAGGCGACCAGAGCCTCGAAACGTTCACCAGCCAGTGCCGCGGGATCGGCACAGTC
>JAZDLZ010000424.1:0-2145 GCA_043801535.1 Pseudomonadota bacterium | reverse complement strand
GAGCTCACATGACACCTCGCTGCCGGCGCCGCCGCCTTCTACGCTGAAGTCGTAGGGGCCGGTTGCTTCGGGGATGAAGCGAAACCAATCGGCGTCCTCTTCCCAGGTCCAGTCCTCGTCCGGATTCCAATAGGGCCAATGCTTCCAGTAGTAGTCATCGCTGGACAACCACATCCCGAAGACGCGACGTCCGACGAGCAACGTCGTGCCTTGTTCCTGTGTGTCTGCGTGATCATCTGGGATTGGGGTCGTTCGCATGATGGCCAGCCGGCCCAGATCGAGCTGTCGGCCGTTGATGGTCGCCGTGCCACCACCCACCGTTGAATAGAGAGTTTCGAACATACCGTCCAGCCGGACCTCGATGCCCGCGCCGGTGGCCACGAAGCGGAAGGCTGAGCCGCGAATGCGACCCCACACGACCAGGTCGGGATGCACGGTCCCCTCAATGTCGACGCTCGCCGTTCCCTTGATCCCCTCTCCCAACTGCTGGAGAGTGAGCGTCCCCGTGATCGGCTCGGTGATCTCCCAGGTACCGGTGACATCCATCGGCTTGCCCGCCAAGGTGCAGGGATCCGTGTTGCCGAAGTCAGATTCGCCGCATCCGTTGGCAACGATCGCGGCACAACCGAGCAGGAAGAACCGGCTTACCATGCGTACGCCACCTTCCCAATGGGTCCCCAGAGCATCTCGAGCACGCCGTCCTTGCAACACGAGCCATTGACCTTGTCGGCGCTGCTCGGGTCGCCGTCGTAATGGTTATAAGCGCCGATTCGCATGCCCTTGGAGGAATGGGTACGGCCCTCGATGCCAATGCTGGCGCCGACTTGTCCGTCGTAAAACGGCATGGTGTAGACGAGGCCAACGCCCATGCCAAAAGCGAAGGAGAATGGCGGAACGGCTACGCCGGAGGACATCTGCTCGTATTCGAGACCGGTTGCACGTTCAACCTCATTGGCGACCTTGTCGCTTGGGCTGACCCACGAGAAACCGAGGAGGAGCTCCATCTCGAGGCCAAAAGCCAAACGTGTCCGATTGTCGTCGTCGTAGATCAACCAGATGTTGTCGGCACCGAGGCCGAGATCACGCATGACGGCTCGCAGGTTGTCGAATCTCACCCAGAGGTCAATGGAGTGGGAGCCGCACTCTGGATCGAGGGCGTATTCTGGTCCGACGGCTCCTCCGCCTTCCTGGTAATCCAGGTACATGGTCGTCGGCATCTTGTAGTGGACATAGGCGAGCCCGACGATGGCGGGGATCGAGTCGGTGCTGTTGATCAGATCCGGAGAGAAAATCAGCCCCGTGTCGACGCCCGCACCAATGAAGAAATAGCTGCCGTCGAATCGGCTCTCCTCGAATGGGGCGAGGCGGTTGGCGGAATGGGAGAAGGTGCCTCCAATGTTGCCACGCTCGATCTTGATCGCCATGAACTTGTAGCGCACGCCCCCGAAGAATCCGGAGAGTACGTCGTCGAGGTCGTCGCTGAGCACGAGGCCAGCGTCGATACGCAACTGCTCGTTGGCATCGTAGGACCCTTCAATGATCTGAAAGAGCTCAGGGTCGATGTTTGCAGGCGGCTGAACGTGGAGCCAATTGGTGTACCGCAGGCCAAACGACGCGTACTGGCCAGAGGCAGCTACGTCGTTGGCAAAAAAAAGCAGCATCGGCAGCACTGAGCCCCACACGACAATCCGCAACACGAGACTTCGCATCATGCCCCCTTTGAAAGATGCTTTTTTTCTATACGTGAGAATCATGCCGAATAAAAGAAGAGAGCGGATGCCGCCGGTAGGCTCTCGTCGGCGATGTCGGACGGTGCCGTATCCCGCCGCGAATCGTCTCGACAGTAGGGAGACCGGTTGCTGACGGCTGGAGCGTCGGCCTGCCAGCGGACTCTCCCGGGCCCGCACCGTCGCGGTGGCCTGCGCAGGACGAGCTGTTCACGACGGGTTGAGGAGCGAAAGAGAACTGACCGAGCGAATCGACGTGCCGCATCTACTGCGCCACCGGAGAGGTTTGTCGTCCTGCGCCGACCCTCGTTCACCGAAAGCCATTTGAGCTGCCGATGGATCTTCCCGGCCACCAAACATAACCGTCCGAACGCCACCGAGCACGAAGCAGTCGAAGTTCAGCGCGTCACGCGGGTGG